>DATFQQ010000182.1:0-3965 GCA_035264195.1 Candidatus Sulfotelmatobacter sp.
CGCTCGTAGGCCTGATTGGATTATTCGGAATCGCCGTTCAAAACGGGCTGGTTCTGATCACGCAAACGCGATCGCTTCTCGAAGGGGGCAAGCCATTCGAAGATGCAGTCAAAGAGGCGAGTATCGGGCGGGTCCGTCCTAAAATCATGACGGCCTCGACGGCGATACTCGGCCTATTGCCCCTTCTCGTTCTGAGGCTGCACGGTACTGAAATCGAGAAACCGCTTGCCATCGTGATGGTGGGAGGACTCATTACCTCAACTCTCTTCACGCTGCTCGCCTTGCCGACGTTCTACATCTTTGTGCATCGGGCGAAGAGGAGACTATTTGCGACGGAAACCAGGGCTGTCATACGGCCTTAGCAGGGCTATCATTTGGCACGATCGCGCCGTCAAAGAAAAGTCCTCAGACAATGTTTCCCGCAGATCATGTGATAGACTTCCGGCCCAACAGGCCGTAAACAACTTCCCCGCGAGGTCGTGCTTCCGTGAAAGGCTCACAGTTAATCGCCGTATTGGCGCTCATCGTTTCATTAGCAGCAACACGTTCTAGTTCTGGTCAGTCCACACACGATGCGGACGTGAAGGAGCTTGAGCATCTGGAGACGGTGTGGAATGAGGCACATGAACGGGGAGATCCAGCCGCGCTGGATGCTCTGTGGGCAGATGACCTGGAGGTGGTCGTTCCTAAAATGCCGGTCATGAGTAGGGCCGACGTTCTGAGCTTCGCGCGCTCTGGCCGGATGAAGTTCCTGCACTACACAACATCAGATTTGCACGTCCGGGTTTACGGAGATGCAGCGGTCGTGACTGGACGCCTTCAGCGGACCCGAACTCTGAACGGCAACGAGATGTCGGATGATTGGCGATTTACAAAGACTTACGTGCGAGAGACCAGGAAGTGCGCGTAGTCTCTTTTCATGCCTCCGAATCGGCCAAGCCGTGATGGTTACGGACCAAGACATCATTGTCCCGACGAGAGTCTCCTCGCAAAACCTGCCGAAAGAACTCCCGGCTGGCCCTGCCGTCCTTTTCGAAAGAGCCTTGGCCCTCGATCGAAATTCCCCCTGAGTAGCCCGTTTTCTTCAGATGCCCAAAGAACGCGGCGTAGTGATCATCTTCCATTAGATCGTGCGGCCACACGCGGCCATGGGGGTTGGCGAAGTGCAAGTGCACTATCTCGCGTCTCCCAATCTCAATGATCCTTGGGTCTTCGTTTTCTTCCCGCAGGTGGAAGTAGTCGATGATCATTTGGATGTTGGGATGCTTCACCCCACGCACCATCTCCAGAGCCTCGGCGCCGGTATTAAGGATGTTGCTCTCCTGACGCCTTAAAGGCTCGATAGCAACGATGACGTGGGACTGGCGTGCTATTTCAGCGGCCATCCCGAGGAAGGCGGCAATCTGATCCCGGGCCTGCTCACGAGAAAATCCGTCCGGCACGTTGCGGGAACCGGCGCTGCCCCATATCACGATGGAAGCCCCGAGACGTCGGCAGCGGGGCAGACACCCCTCGAGATATTCCTTCAAGGCAGAGGTTGGGACTTCGGGGCCAACCACTTTCAAGTCGGGACGGCGGATAAGACTATTAAAGGCATGGCAGCGGAGCGGCGAGTCGAGCACTATATTGGAGAATTCGCGAAATTGATCTTCGCTCATGGCCGCGATTTCAGCCGCGGCCGGTTCTATGTAGTCGAACCCATACTTCGCCGCCGCCACGACGTCGCGGGTGCAGACTCCGACCTTTACCGATACCGAACGCGCACCGGCCCAGGCGGCGGGGCATGTGAAGGCGGCTGCGGCACCACCCAGGAATGTTCGGCGAGTCACCATGAGCAGAACAAACAATTACACTTCTTCGGGCACTATATACGGCGCGCGATAGGTGCCGTGCAGCATCTTGGTGGCTTCCTCATCGCCGATGACCTGCTCCCGCTCCGGATCGAATTTCAAAGTGCGACCCAGGCGGTACGAGGTATTTGCCAGGTGCACCAGAGTGGTAGAGATGTGACCTTCCTCAATCGGGCAATGGAGATCTTCGGCGCGCCGGCTGCGAACGCAATCGATGAAGTTTGCCCAGTGGTCGCCGGCTGCTTTCCCCGAAGGTCCAGGCTCGACCTGATCCGTGAGCCAGGTCTTATAGGCATCGTATCCATCGATTGCCAGGTAACCGTTTGATCCGTAGAAGATATTGCCGATGGTGTTGGTTTTGGCATCTTTCGGGCCCAGAACTTGCTTATCCTCTTGTTTCTTCGTGAGACCCGCGGTCGGAATGCCATTGGCGCCATACGCGTCGGTGCCGATCTCGGCCTCGTGATGGGTGATCCAATGCCGTACTTCGAGCTCCATCATCTTCCGTTTGCCCTCCGGTTCCTCGAAAACGAATGTGGCGTTCAGCGTGTTGGGTGTCTCCTGGTCATCGTCAAACATGAAGTGTCCCCCCATGGCGGAAACCTGAACCGGGAAACGCACCCCCAATCCCCAGCGGGCAATATCAATTTCATGTATGGCCTGATTGCCGATGTCACCGTTGCCGGTATCCCAGATCCAATGCCAGTTGTAGTGAAAGCGATTGCGGGTGAAGGGCTTCATCGGTGCAGGGCCGGTCCACAGATCGTAGTTGACGGCGGCCGGCACCGCTTCGGGCTGTGCATGTCCAATGCTGGGCCGCCATTTGTAGCAGAGGGCGCGCGCCAGATAGGTATTTCCTATAGTTCCGTCGTTTACCCGCTTGATGGCTTCGATCATGCCGGGATTGGAACGCGACTGGCTCCCATGTTGGCAAATTCGGTTGTACTTCTTCACCGCCCGCACCAATTGACGCCCTTCAAACCAGTTGTGCGAGCAGGGCTTCTCCACGTAAACATCTTTGCCGGCCTGGCAGGCCCAGATCGCCATCAGCGAGTGCCAGTGATTGGGAGTAGCGATGGAAATTGCGTCAATATTCTTATCGTCAAGTAGCCTGCGGATGTCACCGAAGGATTTCGGCCTGGCCAGCCCCATCTTTTCCGCGTCAGAGAGACGCTGGTTCAATACGCTTTCGTCGACATCGCACATGCCAGCGATTTCGGTCCCAGAAACGTTGGCGAAGCCCTTGAGATGATCGTTGCCGCGGCCTCGGAGTCCACAAATTGCCAGCCGCACCCGGTCGTTGGCGCCAAGTATTCTGCGTCCCAGGGCAAGGGTCGCCGCGCCCGCGGTCATGGCTCTTCCTGTCGTCTTAAGAAAATCGCGTCGATCAATTTCCATAGTGCCGCCTTCGTACGAGAATAATTTCTGCTGGCCCGCATGATATCGTTTTCCACGAATAGACAGGCGCACACCGCGGCGGCTTGCTCCTGTGAGAAACACAACGTCATATTCACGCGGATGTTCTTGCGTACCGATAGTACCGCAGCCCAGCAAGCCTTTGTGCGTGCGGGGACATTTTATGTAGGCGTTGGGAATCCACGTGAACATCTCTTCGCCCTGGTCCGTGGATTCGGAATCTTTGGTGGCTCGGTTAGCTCATCATTTCTCACTGCACCTCTCTCGACGATTCGACGAAGCCGTTGCCACGGCGGAAGTCGGGTTAGCGATTTCTGGTCGCATGCGGCTGGTGCTGGCGTCCCTCGCAACTACTTTTGCAGATTGGCACAAACCGGAGGAAGCTGACGGCAGCTGAGGATTTTGTAAGTTCGCTGGCACTATCACAGCAGTCTTTCAGTCACTACCCTCCAGCTTCGAATTCGACTTTCCTCACCACACGTGACTGGCGCGAGTATAAATTGCCACCAACCGGACTTCCTCCAGCAGGTTTCAACTCACAGTCGAAGAATACCTGCCAGTGTTCGCCCCATGATCATCTGCTGTGTGTTGGCAGGCACATCGCAGGACTTGAACAGGGCTCGATATTGGCTGACGACGCCTTCAATGCCATCGAGACCGGTGTCAGATCCGAATACCAGTTTGATAAACGCACTTGGG
>DATFQQ010000183.1:0-2997 GCA_035264195.1 Candidatus Sulfotelmatobacter sp.
TCACTCCCACGATGATCTTTTCTTTCGCCTCAACCGCGCGCTGATACTGATAGGCCGACTCGGCAATTTCTTTTTGCGGATATCCACGCTCGATCGCCTTCACCATACCGCCCATGGCGTCCATTTTACCGAAGTAATCGAACGCGCCATTTTCCATTTGTAACGTGAGGTTCTCGAGGAAGTAAGAACCGCCCAGCGGATCGACCGTCTGCGTCACGCCCGATTCGTAGGCGATGATTTGCTGCGTACGCAGCGCGATGCGCGCAGCTTCTTCAGTCGGCAGGGCGAGCGCTTCGTCGTAAGAGTCAGTGTGCAGTGATTGAGTGCCCCCGAGCACGGCCGCCAGGGCCTGAACCGCCACACGAGCGATATTGTTCATCGGTTGCTGCGCGGGAAGGGATACGCCGGCCGTCTGCGTGTGGAAGCGCATCAGCCAGGTCCGCTGGTTCTTCGCGCCAAAACGATCTTTCATCACGCGATACCAGATCTTGCGGGCCGCGCGATATTTCGCAATCTCTTCGAAGAAGTCATTATGCGCGTTGAAGAAGAAGCTCAGACGCGGGCCAAATTCGTCGACTTCGAGTCCGCGGCGACGCGCCCATTCGACATACTCAACTCCGTCATACAGTGTGAATGCCAGTTCTTGCAGCGCGGTCGATCCCGCTTCGCGGATGTGATATCCGCTGATGGAAATGGTGTTGAAGCGCGGAGTGAACTTCGATCCGAACTCGAACGTGTCGATCACCAGACGCATCGACGGCGCTGGCGGATAGATGTATTCCTTCTGCGCGATGTATTCCTTAAGGATGTCGTTCTGAATCGTGCCGGAGATTTTCTTCCAGTCCGCGCCCTGCTTCTCGGCTACGACGAGATACATTGCCCAGAGCACCGATGCGGGGGAATTGATGGTCATCGACACGGTCGTTTTTTCCAGATCGATGCCGTTGAAGAGAATCTCCATGTCTTCAAGTGAATCGATGGCAACGCCGCACTTGCCGACCTCGCCTTCGCTGGCTGGATGGTCCGAGTCGTACCCCATCAGCGTGGGCAGGTCGAACGCGACGGAGAGCCCACTGCCGCCGTGCTCAAGCAGATATTTGTAGCGCTGGTTCGTTTCCTCCGGCGAGGCGAAGCCTGAGAACTGCCGCATGGTATAAAGCTTGCCGCGATATCCGGTCGCGTGAATGCCGCGCGTAAAAGGCGCTTGCCCTGGATAGCCGAGGTAACTCTCCTCTGTCCAGTCGGCAGGCAAATCGGCCTGCGTATAGAGGCGGCGAATCGGCAGCCCAGAGATCGTGGTGAAGCGCGCATTGCCGTGCTCGTCGACATTGACGCCAGTCGGCGCACCGATCGCTCGCTCGGGAGCCTTCTCGATCGTTGGCGCGAGCGTCTTCTCCGCCCACTTCTTTTCGGCGTCGGACGGATGGCGATTCTCAAAGATATCCGTGATGGGACTCTCGGCAACCTGTGGCGGATTCGAAGTACGTGACGGCTTCTTTTCCATGCGATCCCCAGTGTTCTGATTTGATGATAGGGAACAGAGCGCAGTTCGAGCAAGGCGCAGTGGCGCGTTCAAAACGACCGGTCGGTCAGGAGTGTTCCGTCAAATTGACAACTCGTTGTCATCCTGAACCCGGCGCCAAGCCGGGTGAGGGACCTTACGACCGTGGGCAGTAGCGATGATGTTGCGGGGGCACTACGCCGTATGCAGAACTGGCGACCTCCGACTGCAAACGGTCCCTCCCGCCGGCTTCGCCGCCGCTCAGGATGAAAAGTTTGTTTTCTGGCGAGAAAGTTCCCACGCTTTCGCGTACTTCCACGAAACGTAGACCGCATGGTAGAGATGCAGCAACAATCCTTCGCGTCCGTCGAGGAAGCCGAGGCGGAAAAAATAGTTGTAGATGAACGTGAACAGCGGCCGAATGACGATGTTGATAAAACTGAACCGGACTTTACCCTTTGCGACGACCATCTCCGCGCCTAGCGACGAGTAGCGATTCATGTGGTCGATGTAGTCGGAGAGGGTGGGGTAGGAATGGTGAATCAACGCACCGAAAGTGATCCATTTCGTGACTCCCTCGATTCGAACGCCTTCATGAACAGCACGATCCTCGAACCGCCCTGCTCCACGCCTAAACAAGCGTAATTTGGGGTCTGGCCAAAAGCCACCATGCTTAATCCACTTCGCCAAGAAGTAATTCTGTCGGCAGATGAAGAAACCGGCTGGTGTTTCCTTCGTTCCATCAGCCAATCTTCCGTCGAACGTCAGGCACCATTCGTAGGATCTCGCCTCGGTGTGCCTCCCAGTCAAGGCATCGATCAGTTCGGATTCTATTTCTTCATCCGCGTCTAAGCTCAGAACCCAATCCCCGCTAGCCTTGTCGATCGCGGAGTTTTTCTGTGGCGCGTAGCCTTTCCATTCCTCAACGAATACTTTCGCACCATAAGATTTCGCGATCTCTACTGTCCGGTCCGTCGAGCCCGAATCGACGACGATGATTTCTCCCTTGCCGTCAGCAACGAGTGGCTGCACGCTCGCCAGCGTGCGCCCGATGTTTGCTTCCTCGTTGAATGTGATGATGACGACCGACAGTTGCATGCTCTGGTGATTCCTCTGCGATCTCTGCAAATCCTTTGCGATCTCGGCGGTAAAAGCTTTCACCGCTGAGTCCGCTGAGACCGACCGCAGAGTTCGCTGAGAGAAGTGGGAATTGTCTCACACCGGGAATGCGGAAGTCAGAATCGAGAACGTCATTGATGATTGTTGATTTCTGATTGTTGAGTAAGACCCTCCGAGGTTATGAGGTTTTCAATCATCAATCATCAATCAACAATTTCTACTCGGCCTTCTGACTTTCCCTGGACTGCGTCGCAAATGATGAACACGATCAGGATCGTCAATTGCGGCTCAATCGGATGCCGATATCTGGCGTGTGGATAGACGAAGTAATAGATCGCCGGATAGGTCAATACCAATCCCGCAAACAGCCATGCGCC
>DATFQQ010000184.1:0-3448 GCA_035264195.1 Candidatus Sulfotelmatobacter sp.
TCCAGACGCTATGCCGTCGCTCCGCATCGTGCGCGCTCATGACTTGAGCGTTCCCGGAAACTTGAGCCGTGTGAGTTGGAAACTCTCACGCACGGTTCTTAGAGGGGGGACCAACAGCAACGCTGGTCCCCTACTCGGCAAGCGACAAGGAAGCGCGAAGCAGCCCTATTGCTTTGAAGTGAATGAAGGCCAGCTTTTCGCCTTCGCTGGACTATGGGATGGATGGAAGGACGCGAACGGTACCTGGATCAAAACGTGCACGATCATTACGACGACTCCAAACGCAGTGACGTCAGCCGTTCATGACCGGATGCCCGTGATTCTTGACTCTGCCGATTACGACGTGTGGCTCGATCCGGGGATGAAGGACTCGGTCGGCGTCTCGGAGCTTCTGAGACCGTTCGACCCGAGTGCTATGCGCTGTTATCCGGTGAGTAATCGGGTAAATAATGTGCAGAATGATGATGCGGAATGCGCTCGACCTGTCGCGCTCGAAACGCTTCCCGAGCAGCAGCTGTTCTCCTGAGGCTTGACCTCGCTCGTATACTGATGCCGTGTGACACGTCGCTCTCCCCAGCTACAGTTCCCGAAAGTAGAGGTAGCGTGTGGATGAGGCTTGCCCCCTCGGCGTCCTTCCCCTAAATATTTCGTCGCACACATCGGGTTGGTTGGCGTTCCTAGGGGGGCCCACTCCAACCGCGGAGAGAGGGCAGGAACACGCGCACGTTTCTGCCCTTTTCCATGTGCGGCCTGATCTTGCAACTACGCTCTTACGCGCCTCGCCTTGGGATCTTGTGGGCCGAAAAATCTAACCAAACCCATCGTTCGCTTCTGCATCTCCGGGTGGGTTGGATTCCAGCGGAGGCGGCGTGAAAACGGAAAAGTGGGAATCTTCGATCACTTCATATGTCGAAACGATCCGCAAAGAAATCAAACGCATCCAGCATCTCGAACTGTTCTACCAGAGCCACAGTTATCACACCGACGGGCAGAAGGCGGCGCGCGCCCGTCGCAAATCTAGGCTATTCGAGATGCAAGCGCGACTGGAAAAACTGCGGAACCTTCCTACTCCGTCCTTCCTTCCTGTAAAACGTTAAGGCTAGACGAAGAGGAATCGTAACTCCGGCACTAGTGAATACGCGATTTATTCCATCGACTCTACATTCCACGATCCGTGTCAAAGGAGCGCACCAGGCCGATTACCAACACCAATAGAAAGAAGACGGCAAGAAGAGCATTCCAGAGTGTCATCTAACTCTCCTCTTATCACACCCTGCTCAAGCTGGAGAATACTACCGAAAATCCTTCCGGATTAGGTGTTGGTGCACTTTGCTAACGCCTATCGATCCATTGAATGCGTTTGAGTTCAACGAATTGCACTTTGGAATGAACGATAGCACCCGGCGACACGCTCCGCAGGTAGTCGCATAGAGAACCGCCTTCAATCCAGAATCCATCCTGATCAACCACTCGGATTACACCTTCCTTCACCTCTGCGACTTCGTGCAACTTGAAGCGGACGAGCTCATTGATGAGGGGTGCGCTTAATTCGTTTGTCTCGCCGGGAACAAAGTTGGGATTAATGATCATGAGGGGGTCTCAGTGAGAGTGCTCTGCACAGTCTCGCTCCCCAAGCAGTTCATGATTTTACTTCCTTGACCTCAACCCGCAGGTGAACCCAAGGTTAATTTTGTCGCGCTCCAACTATTATTAGGAACATCCTAATTATGAGGAACGGAGCAAGAGGGAACGAGGCGCCAGTGGCACCCGACGTTGGTTCGCGCAAAATCTCTAATACACTCAAGATCCATTAACGGGTGGTAGTATCGCCGGGCATGTCTCAGCCAAGTTCAAAAGAGCAGCGAGCCGCAAGCCGTAACGCCGACAATGAACTGTAAAATCCGCTCCAAAGACGGACGATGGCTTTGGCATTTTTCTGTATCCCAAAATGGTCTGCCATTTCAGGTGACTGATTGGCAAGGCGTAGTAGCTCGCCCGAATCAATACGTTTTCACGTTTGAGTTCATTGACGTTGAGAATTCCGCATGGATCGGCCCGTATCGTCTTGCTCAATTTCTGCGCAGAATGCTTTCGGAACGTAACAAAATTCAGACTGAGATTGTTGACGTGAGCTAGGTTGAGGGCCGTGCGCTCGACCCGCGTTGAATTGTATCAACACGCGCATTTAGTAGTCGAATCTGTCCCTCTTAAAAGATTTCCGTAGCAGCAAATGCGTATCCCCTTGTGGGAGTGCTAGAAAAAGTGAACTGGCAAAAAATCGGCGAGGAGCGCGTTGATGTCGGCTTCGAAGACCACTAGACCGACATCTCCAGTATGGAACACGTGAGTGTGTAGGTCATTTTGCTCACAGCTGCGCATTTCGTCCCGGTAAGTCGGCTTGTGTCGGTCAGAGGCATTTCTCTCAAATGGCATGGATCAACGAGAGGCCGAAGCGACTAGCAACGCGAGGCACTGGGCAAGCAGGGACACAACGAGCAGCGGAACACGGATCCATAACACCCTATCCCACGACGCCTGTAGCTCTCGACCGATGTCGAGCCTTTCTCCGGTTTTTGCCGCTTAGGTTTGAATCCGATTAATTGGTTTTGACAAGAGATTGTAGAGAACGACGAAGAGAATCAGCATTAGGAGCGATGCCAGATAGAACCAGCGCTGCCCATTCCTGCTTAATACGACCAGCAGAGAGGTTCGACAAGATCGCCAAGACACCCCAGATCGACATCCGCGCGTCGGCGAACAAGTGAAAGAAACCCATGATTTCGGTTCCAGCAGATGGTGAACCCAATCTGAGAGCCGGACGGCCGATAGTCAAAAAGAACATGTCCGTGCCACACACAACTGCTGTGCTTAGAATGCCAACTAGAGACACCAGCCACATCCAATGGTTCATTGTCCCTCCTCTAACCATCGCCTCTCAAATGACATGGATCAACAAGAGGCCGACGACAAGCATCACCGCGCAGGTGACGCCATGAATGGAAAACGCTCGCGACTTCGACCCGCCCGACCCCAGAATGATTGACATGTCGCCGAAAGGGATGATGGCTTCAACGAGTAGAGCTATGCCCACTAGTCGGTTGTCCGCAGTCAGCATCATGGTCAGCACGACCAATCCAGCTACGATATCCCGAATTCCTTTAGGACGTAGCCAGGCACGAGTGTCAGCATCCGATGCAGGCGGCTTAAGACCAAATGTTCCTGAGACTCGTTCAGGAGATAGAAGGTAGAAACAACCGATAACAATGATCCCCACAGCAAGGAGAGCCGCCAGGATGAGCGGAATAGTGTTATTCATAAAAATCTCCTTGCTAGAGTTGGATGGAAATCCTGTCTAGTGACCGGGCGGCAGTAAAGTCAGTCCGTAAGGCTCCGCGAGTTTGGCAAGGTCGGCTGGGCTTGGCGGCATTGGCCCAAATTTCGAAATAGC
>DATFQQ010000185.1:0-9123 GCA_035264195.1 Candidatus Sulfotelmatobacter sp.
CGCAGATTGAGATTCGTTCGACAGGAAGCTCCCCCAAGTCATTTCTGCTCTTTGATTTAAGTTGTACGGAGAGCCCGCTCTGGCACTCCCACAACCCGATGGCTACGACTCTTGCCCCGGTAGATTCACGGGAAGTCGTTCGTTGCGATCACTGTCTGTTAGTGCAATTCCGCACATCAAATAACAACTGTCGGCGCTGTCACGCGTCTCTGGACGAGGAACCCGAGCCTGAGCCGATGATCGTCGCTCCTCCGGTGATGATGCCGATGCCCGGTACCGGGCGGGGGCATCTGAATCTGGCGACGTCCATCCGTTCGCTGCGGTTGCGCAGCGGGCTAAGCCAGCGGCAACTCGCTGGACGCATGGCGGTACCGCGAACGTATGTATCGAAAATTGAAAACGAGAAGGCCACGCCGACGCTGTCGTCCCTGGAACGGCTGGCGCGTGCACTGGAGGTCACTGTGCCCGAACTGCTAAGCGGCGGAGAACGCAGCCGTCAGGAAGAAGTCAGCGAACTGATGAAAGATCAGTTCATCGCGGAACTGTTGCCGTTCGTCGCGCAACTGAACGGGATGCAGATGTCGAGCATCCTGACGCAGGTGCGGGATCTGGCCGTGAGACCGCGCAGGAGTGCTTAAAAACCAGGTTTCAAAGTTTCAAGGTTTCAAGGTTTCAAAGTTGGCGCCGATATAGTTTCAGTCCGATGGTTTTACTTTGAAACTTTGAAACCCCTTCAACTTTGAAACTTTGCTTTTATCCGGGCAACCAGCCAACACTAGGCCGGGACCAGCAATGGTTCCGGCTTTTTTATTCATCACTTTTTTCACTGCTACTTTCCCTTCCGAACATCAATCCAAATACATGGCTGCTAATACTTCTGGTCAGGAGAGATGGATGTCCGAGAGCAGAAAGACAGTTGTCATTACTGGCGCTTCCAGCGGGATTGGCCATGCTTGCGTCTCACGGATGAGTAAGGCCGGATGGCTCGTATTTGCAACCGTGCGCAAGGCGAGCGATCGGGACCGGCTTAGATCTGAGAGGAATGTCTATCCCGTCATTATGGATGTGCAGGATGCTTCTACCATCTCTGCAGCCGCGGCTGAGATTAGATCTCAAGTGAGTGGCGGATTAGACGGACTAGTGAATGTCGCGGGTATCGGCATGGTGCGACCACTTGAATACGCTCCGATGGAAGACGTACGCAATATTTTCGAGATCAATTTCTTTGGCCAACTCGCTACGATCCAGGCCTTCTGCGCGATGCTGAGAAAAAATCGCGGACGGATCCTGAACATTACCAGTGTCGGAGTAAACCTTGCGATCCCGTTTGGGGGCTTACTCAACTCGAGCAAGTCTGCGTTTGCGATGGTAAGCGACACGCTGCGGCTGGAACTTCGGCCGTTTGGGGTTAAGGTAATCGCGATCGAACCTGGGTCGATCTCAACTCCAGCGGTCGATAAAACGCTGGGCAATCTGGAGGAGGTCATCCGCAATCTGCCACCTGACGGTCAGCAGCGTTATGGACCGATGATCCGGACTGTTGGTCAGCGTGGGTACGAGATGGAGAAAGGAGGCAGTTCCCCGGACGTAGTGGCGGTCGCCGTACATGATGCTCTGACGTCGAGCCGTCCGCGAATGCGGTATCGTGTGGGAAAGCACGCGAAGCTCCTGGCAACATTGCCGAAGATTCTGCCGGAGAGCACGTTCGACGCGATGCGCTTCAAAATGCTGGGGCTTAAGGAGTCGGCATAAGACTTCGCACGAAAGCCGGTTGATTCTTGCGGTCTGCCCTGGAATCTTGCCGTGAATCCAAAGTAGATCGACCTTCATCTATCCAACATGGATTTGGAAACTGGATTGGATCGTTTTCTGGCCTTCCCGCTCGCAGCAAGCGCCGATGTCGCAGGACTAAAGTCGTGGAGCAGTGACGGGCACGAGGGACCGCTCGCGCCACACGTTAGCACCGATGCTTCCCTGCTCGATGCCTACTCCAACGCAGTTACAAGTGCCGTCGATCGCATCAGCCCGTCTGTGGTGAATATCGAAGTTCATCAGAACGCCGGGCGGACGCGCTCCGGCGAACCGCGCGAGCGGCAGGGCGGAGGGTCAGGTTTCGTCTTCACCCCTGACGGCCTTGTTTTGACCAACAGCCACGTGGTGCACGAGGCTGTGCGCATCGCGGTGACGTTGGCTGATGGCCGGCGCATGCCTGCGGCACTGATTGGCGAAGATCCGGCGAGCGATCTGGCGGTGATTCGTGTCGACGAGCCTGGTCTGGTAGCGGCGGAGCTCGGAGATTCGCAGAAGTTGCGGGTTGGGCAGATTGCCATCGCGATTGGCGCACCGTACGGTTTTCAGTCGACCGTAACGGCTGGCGTCGTTAGCGCGCTCGGGCGGTCTCTGCGTTCGTATTCAGGTCGTCTGATCGATGACGTCATCCAAACGGATGCGTCCTTGAATCCGGGAAACTCCGGTGGTCCCCTGATCGACTCTGCTGGCCGAGTGATCGGCGTGAATACAGCGACCATCCTTCCGGCCCAGGGGATCTGCTTCGCGATTGGGATCAACACGGCGAAATTTGTGGCAAGCCGGTTGCTGCGCGACGGAAAGATTCGGCGTAGCTTCGTCGGCATTTCCGGGCAGACGGTGCCCGTACATCGGCGGGTGGTGCGATTCTACGATCTGCCGAAAGAGAGCGGCGCTCTAGTGCTATCTGTGGAACCAGAGAGTCCCGCGAAACGTGCTGGATTGCGCGAAGGAGATGTGATCGTCGCTCTGGAAGGGCAACCGGTTGCTGGCGTGGATGATCTGCACCGGCTCCTGACCGAGGTGCGAGTCGGGGTGAGCAGCACCCTGATTGTTCTGCGAGGAACCGAGAAGCTGGAGATCCGGGTAATCCCGGAGGAAGCACGGTAACGAATCGTGTGGCGCGGGCGCCCCGCCCGCGCTTTCTTCCAACCGAAAGTATCGACTAAAATTAACCCCTGAACACACTCATTGCGCGCCGCTTCTCCCTGTGTTAGCCTCATATCGGGATGACCACTTTGCACGACAAAGTACCTGCGGGCCTCGATCGCAAAGAAGCAGAGGTCTACCGTCATCTCGATCCAGCACGGCTCCCAAAACACATCGCCATCATCATGGACGGCAATGGCCGGTGGGCACGGCGCCGGCACATGCCGCGCATCGCTGGGCATCGCGCGGGGGTTGCGGCGGTACGTTCGACTGTCGAGACCGCTGCGCGAATTCACATCCCGGCGTTAACGCTCTATGCATTCTCGGAAGAAAACTGGAAACGTCCTCCGACTGAGGTCGGGTTCCTGATGCGGCTCTTGAGCCGTTATCTGAAGGCGGAAGTCTCCACGCTGAACGACAACAATATCCGGCTGGAGTACATCGGGCGGCAACAGGAGTTGCCCAAGGATGTGCAGGAGCGGATGGATTGGGCGCGCGACGCCACGAAGCGGAATACGGGCATGGTGCTGACGCTGGCGCTGAATTACAGCGCGCGCAGCGAATTGGTGGATGCGTTCCGCGCAATGGTGAAGGCAGCCGCGCAAAACGGCGGGATTGATCATCTGCGGATCGATGAGGCGACCGTTTCGAAGCATCTCTACACGCGGGACTTGCCGGATCCGGACTTGGTCATACGGACGTCCGGAGAGATGCGGCTCAGCAATTTCCTGCTCTGGCAGTTGGCCTACGCCGAGATCTATGTGACGTCGACCCTGTGGCCAGATTTTCGCGGCGTGCATCTGCTCGAAGGGATTGCCGAGTACCAGAAGCGGGAACGGCGCTATGGCGGGCTCAACCACCACGACTCGCATGCCGCCACCGAGACCGTGAAAGCTTAAACCACAAAGGTCACGAAGGTACACTAAGGGAAAACAATTCCCTGCTCACGTCTGGTTATAATGGCGCGTTCTTTCGACGCCTAGAATAATTCCCTTGCTCAAACGCATAGCAACCGCCGTTGTACTTATACCGATCGTTCTCGTGCTCATTCTCCGAGCACCGATCCCGCTGCTGGCCGTCGTCGCAGGCATCATCGCACTGCTGACCATCCACGAATTTCTCAAGCTCACTGAATCGTATGGCGTACAGCCGCTGCGCATCTTGACATATATATTCGTTGGAATTTTCTTTGCGCTGCTGGCCTTCAATGTTGGGAATGAGAAGCCACTGTTGTCGACGGCAGTATTCGTCTATTGCCTGGGATTCGCGGCAGCGATTGCGCCATTCATCTTTCTCACGCGCGCGATGCGCGACGAACCTCTGAGCCTCGGGTATCCAGCCGCAGCTGCTTCGGTGTTTGCCTTCACCTACATTGCACTGCCGATGGGAATGCTGGTGCAACTGCGGCAGCAGTGGGCGGGCGCGTTTTATCTTTTGTATCTGCTGCTGGTGGTGTGGGCGGGAGACATTTTCGCTTACTTCGTTGGGAAGTCGATGGGTCGCCATTTGATGGCCCCACGGATCAGCCCGAAAAAAACGTGGGAAGGAGCTGCGGCCTCGGTCATCGCAAGCGTTGCAGTTGGTTGGCTGCTCTTCAACCATGCTCTGCCGATCAGCTCCGCCCTGTTGCGTGTCGGACTCATTCAACGGCGCGACGGACTGTTTGGTCTGGAGCAGCCGTCGATGGGACCGATTATCGTTCTCACGATTGTGCTGAACGTTACCGCGCAACTCGGAGATCTGGTCGAGTCGTTGATCAAGCGCGGCGCGGGTGTAAAAGATTCGGGAGCGATTTTGCCGGGACATGGCGGCATGCTGGATCGGATCGATGCTCTACTCTT
Source organism: Candidatus Sulfotelmatobacter sp. (assembly GCA_035264195.1). Taxonomy (GTDB): domain Bacteria; phylum Acidobacteriota; class Terriglobia; order Terriglobales; family Acidobacteriaceae; genus Sulfotelmatobacter. The sequence goes on from DATFQQ010000185.1 coordinate 4,797, forward strand.
TGCCGCTCCGGTACTGTGGTACTATGCGGCTTGGCGCGTGATGCAGTAACCTTCCACGACTTCCCCCACACAGCGCAAGCCAGACGCGTAAAATATAAGCTCTGCCTTTTATGAAACGTATCGCCATCCTGGGATCGACCGGCTCCATTGGCCGGAGCACGCAAAGTGTGGCCGAGTCGTATCCTGAGCGGTTTCAGGTCGTGACTCTTGCTGCAGGCCGTAACCTCAAAGCGGCGGTGGAGCAAGCACGTCGGTGGAAGCCGCGTGTGATCTCGATGGCAGCGGAAACAGACGCAGACGCCTTGCGAGCCCAGCTCAAGAGCGATGGTCTGGGAGAAGTTGAAGTTGTCCACGGTGCGGCTGGTACTGTTCGGGTCGCGACTCACTCTGAAGTCGACTTCGTGGTCAGTGCGATTGTCGGAGTTGCCGGGCTCGAGGCGACGTATGAGGCGGTTCGTGCGGGAAAGACACTCGGCTTGGCCAACAAGGAATGTCTGGTTGCCGCCGGAGAATTGATTACGGCAGAAGCGCGCAAGCGCGGAGTAGCCCTGCTTCCCATCGACAGCGAGCACAATGCGGTACATCAATGTATGCGCGGCGGCAAGATGGAGGAAGTCGAGCGTGTCTGGCTCACGGCTTCTGGTGGACCGTTTCGCAATACTCCGGCCTCGGACTTTGCATCTATTACGGTAGAGCAAGCTCTGAACCATCCCACCTGGAAGATGGGGAAGCGGATCACCATCGATTCCGCGACTTTAATGAACAAAGGGTTTGAGGTCATTGAAGCATGCAGGCTGTTTCATATGTCCGCCGCAAAGGTCGAGGTTATTGTCCACCCGCAATCAACGATTCACTCCATGGTCGAGTTTGTGGATGGCAGCATACTTGCTCAGTTTTCGGTAACCGATATGCGGCTGCCGATTCTTTACGCACTAACATATCCCGAGCGGATTCAGTCGGATATGCGCTTTGCAGTGAGTGACTTGCGTCATCTGGACTTCAGCCCTCCGGACCTGAAAAAATTTCCCTGCCTGCGTTTGGCGTACGAAGCCGTAGAAGCCGGGGGCGCCAGGACAGTAGCGCTGAATGCTGCTGATGAAGTGGCCGTTGCGGCGTTTCTGGAAGGTGAGATTCGATTTGACCAGATTCCGAGGATTATCGAAGAAGTACTGGCGGAAACAGGCTCCGGAGCTTTGGATTCAATCCAGAAAGTCCTGGAAGCCGATGGAGATGCGCGCCGAGTCGCCCAGCGGCGAGTCGCGAGCGTTAAGACAAGTGAGCGTCCCAGGGCAACATCTTTTGCGTAGTTTTGGAATCTAATCAGGGGAAACGTACGTACCACAACATATGTCTGACTTTTTGACTTCGCTCATTGCCGTCGTTGCCGTTCTGGGTTTCATGATTTTGATCCACGAGTTCGGCCACTATGCCGTGGCCAAGTGGCTCGGGGTGCGGGTGGAACAGTTCGCCATCGGATTCGGCAAACGCCTGATCGGTTTCCGCAGGGGCGAAACAGATTACCGCATTAATGCAATTCCACTTGGCGGCTACGTCAAGATGAGCGGCGAAAACCCGATGGATCAGCGCACCGACGATCCACGGGAGTTTCTGAATCATCCACGCTGGCATCGCTTCCTGATTGCGATTGCCGGCCCGGCGATGAACATTCTGCTCGCCGTCGTTCTGCTTACTACCGTCTACATGGTGCACTACGAATATCCGGCCGTGTATGACGAGCCTCCGATTATCGGATGGGTGCTGAAAGATACGGCAGCGGCAAAGGCAGGATTTGAAGTTGGAGATCGCATTACGCGCATCGACGACGTGGAGAGTCCGAACTGGGAGCAGGTTCAACTCAAGGAAGCGCTCAGCCCGGGACAACCACTCACAGTGGAGATCAATCGCGACGGCAAGACGATCGACAAGACGGTCGTGCCGGAGGCGACTGGAGTTGATCAGATCGGCTATGCGGGCTGGGCTCCGAAAGAGAGCACGGTCACGATCACCGATCTCGTCAGCGGCATGCCGGCGGAGAAGGCTGGGCTGAAAGAAGGCGACCGGATCCTGTCGGTGGACGGAAAGCCGATACCGGCCATCGCGGCGATGATCGAGAGCTTAAAGATTACGAAAGACAAGCCGATCGCAATCACTGTGCTGCGCAATGGCCAGCAGCAGACACTTACCGTTCAGCCAGTGCTTTCGGACAAGTGGTATCGCATCGGAATCGGCAGCATGGAAATGAAGGTGAAGACGCTGCCTTTCGCCGAGGCGATGAAATTGTCGCTCCATGAGAACCGGCAAAATGCGCTGCTGATTCTTGAACTCGTCAAGAAGATGGCACAGCGCAAGATCTCGATGCGCTCGATCGAAGGCCCGATTCGAATTGGGCAGGCTGCCGGAGAAGCAGCGCGGCGTAAAGGTTGGACTCCACTGATGAGTCTCACGGCAGCGATCAGCCTGAACCTGGGCATCTTCAATCTGCTGCCAATTCCGATTCTCGATGGCGGGGTGATCCTGTTCCTGGCGATCGAGGGGCTGATGCGGCGGGATATCAGCATGAGCATCAAGGAGCGCGTCTATCAGGCTGCATTCGTGTTCCTCGTGCTGTTCGCGGTAATGGTTATCTACAACGATCTGATGAAGACCATTCCAGGACTGGCGGACCGTCTGCCGTAAGTAATTCCAATCTATGGCGGCTTAGGAATCTTCCAGGGAACTTCTTGTCATTCCGAAGCAAAGCGAGGAATCTGCTGTCGCTTGCAGCGCTATGCTACCAGCCAAAAAGCAGATTCCTCGCGCCAAAAATCGCGCTTCGGAATGACAAACTCGTAGGGAACCTCCCGCAGCAAATTTACGTTGACAGAATTTTGCCCGCCCGAAAATGAAGGGGCCGACGGGGAGCTACCGTCGGCCCGTTCATGCGACAAGCGCCTCTAGCGGCGCTTGCTTGGGGGAAGAAGCCGTTTGGATTTTGGGCTACAGATTGAAGTTGTCACGGGTCTGGAAACCGGAAGCATCGCAGTGCGCACATTTTCTGCGATCTGATCAGGATGTCTGCCAGCCGCCACATCAGCCACAACCGATGCAAAAATCCTGCCGACAAGTTCCGCCGTACGGGAAGATACGTGCTTCATCTGTGAAGGCTGAGCTAATCCACCAAAGGGATCATCGTTTATCACTCCGTTTGGCAGATTCTGAACTGCGTTCTGAAAATTCGGCCAAGCGTTTGCGACGGCGTCGCCCGTGAGAGTCGAATAGAGATCGGCGAAAGTACCCGCATCGCCGAGATTGACCATTGCCGGTGCAATCTTCTCCAGGCCGTAGCCTTGGCTGATCATCCACGAAATAAACGCCATTCCGCAGCCTGTGCTGTCAGGACCCTGATCGGTATTCTCGGTCTGGTCGACCCAGTTCGCCATGCCGTCTTGCGCCCATGTAGGGGCGGTGGCGAAGTCGGCGAGGGCGTTGTTGCCGACCACAGCGGCGCACCATCGTGACAAGGCTTCTCCAGTGCTTTCCCCGCAGAGATTTCCATTCATCGAGCATTCGCTCAGCTCGGCTTCAAAGAGCGCTGAGACTCGTGCCGAGTTGCCGAACGATGCGTCTACTTCAATGGCATTGCCGGTTGTGTAGTCGCAGCCATTGTGGTCGGCACCTCCGGTGCCGTCCGTCTGGTCACCGAGAGCAAAGACGATCACGCTGACCGGGCCGCCAGTTGTGCCAAAGATGCCATCATTGCCGTTGACGACACGGTCGGCATCGTTCAGAAGATCTTGTGCGTTCTGCAGTCCCGGCTGTCCGAGAGTCGGATCGACGTAGACAGTGACTCTTCCGCTGGGACTTGTCCCAACAAGCTCAGACTGTCCTGTATAGCTCGGCCAAGCTGGAGCGCCTTGCGGTTCGACTACTCGCAACTTCGGCGGCGGGGCTGGCATCTTCTTTGCCTGAGTAGCCTTTATGCGGTGATTCACACTGACACCTCCAGTAGAACTACACCCGGACGAAGTTGGGGAATCCCTACCCGCAGGTCAGAGGCCGAAGACTGGTCCGCACAGAGGAGCGAATCCTAGTCTGGATTTTCCCAATGTCGTGTAAAGGAGCTCTAAGCGTTACGAAATCCGATCTCGCGATGGTACGTTGAGCGCTAAAGGTCCTGTAATCCGGTTCTTGAGAGATTCCAGCAGGAACAGAGAAAGTGCAAGATTCTGTTTGGGCAGGTGCTCTCTGTTACGAAATCCGTAACGGGACAGCGACCGATGTGTCACCATTGCGCCGGCATTGGAGGGACGCAATTTCCTGCATGTTAAACTAGAGATTCCTATGGCTA
>DATFQQ010000186.1:0-17245 GCA_035264195.1 Candidatus Sulfotelmatobacter sp.
CAGTTTCTACTGAAAGTGATAGCCGGAGCGCAGGCTGCAACGGAATACGCGGCCTTGATCGGGATTCGCACCGTCCTCGCAATTTGCCCAACTCAGGATCAATGCGGGCCCTAGCGGAAAAATGATTGTCTGTCCGTCGAGATCAGCTTCAACACTTACGCTTTCGGCCGTAGAGGGCAAAGTGAAAGAGAGGCCGTCGCCGAAGATTGCAGGATAGGACCAGTGCTCCGTTTGACTGACCAAAGGTCGAAAAACTTCCGCTTCCATCAGAAAAGTAGTTGTATCCGACCAGTTGCGCACCGACAAGGTGATGATCTGTCCATTGGACGAGGCACGATCGGAGTCGATCCTGGTAAATGGACAAGGGCCGGCAATGCAGGAAGCGCGTGCGTTGCGAAACGCGTTGCCCACGCCAGCGTCGAGGTTAGCTGAGGTCAGCGTTGCTTTCCATCTTCCATCGGGCGAACAAGGGCGCTGGTCCTTGCACGGAATGTTCCCCTTGTTCGGCGCATCGAATGTCTTGACAGCACTTCCGACATTGAGTTCGGTCATCGACTTGACCGTGTACCTGACTCGCACGTTAGACACTTTGATGGTCGGTTGATTTGTAGAAGTGTGGCTGGTTTCGATGGGTGTCAGATGAACGATATAGAGTTGGTTGCCGACATACTCGAGCAGGTCGAGAGGGTGATATTGGGGGTGGCGGAAGTGCAGAACGATCGGACGTCCTCGACGCATGGGCCTGGGCAAACTTAGAGTGAAGAATCCGGAGGAATCGGTTTTCGATGAGGACCTGGATGGATTGTCGGCGGAGATTTCGACCCCTCCAATGGGCAACTGCTTGCGAGGGTCAGCATCGGCAACGACCACAGCGCCGTGTAATGCAATCGGCTTTTGACGCTGCCAACGGATCAGGGCCAGCACTCCGAGGGTGACGAGCAGCGTGGCAATTACCGCAATCCAGGCTTCAATCTTGTGAGCGCGAGTCATGAGCGGATGAGTTTCCCGTTATTCAGATGATAGTTCAGCCGGGAACGTTTGCAATCACAAGCAACACAGGAACTTGTGTTTTGCATCCCTTAAGCGCCGGACCGCATTGGATGATTTATTCTTAGTGTAGGGTGAGAAAGACATTGCTCGGCTCTCTTTCCAGGCGGTATCAATTTGAAACAGGCGCATGAACGAAGACCGACCTAATCTGCATTCTCGGCGAGAGATCCTTCGGCAGATTCTGGGCGCGAGCCTTCTGCCTTGTGTGCGGGTTTTGCCGGCGTGGTCCCGGGAGTCTATAGTTCCGGATCCGGCTGCCAGCAGGGCAACCTTGCCAACCCTGTCCACAGAGGACGATCAGCTCCTAAACGACGTAGAGCATGCCAGTTTTCTCTTTTTCTGGGAGCAAGGCAACCCGAAAACGGGAATGGTCAAAGACCGCTGTAATGTCCGTACTCCTCGTGCAGGAGATGCGGCGAGCATCGCGGCAACCGGATTCGGCCTGACAGCGCTCTGCATCGGCGCTCAACGGGGTTTTATCGGTAACGGGGACGCATTGGAGCGGGTTTTCGTGACTCTGCGCTTCCTTTGGAAAAAACTGCCAAATCACCGAGGCTTCTTCTACCACTTTGCCAACCCGGAGACCGGCGAGCGCATGTTCGATTCTGAAGTCTCGTCGGTTGACACTGCTATCCTGCTTTGCGGTGTACTGATGTGCCGCGAACATTTCCGGCATCCGGGCGTCAGAGAACTCGTCGATTTGATCTTCAAACGAGTCGATTGGAGCTGGCTTTCGGAAGACACATCACTGCTAACCCACGGATGGACTCCCGAAATTGGATTTCTGCCGTCACGTTGGGATTACTACAGCGAGCTGATGATGATGTATCTGCTGGGTATGGGCTCTTCAGAGCATCCTCTGAAGCCCGAGACATGGAACGCATGGAAGCGGCTAACGTTCGAATACGATGGCATGCGGTACATCGGGTCGTTTGCTCCTTTGTTTGTGCATCAATACTCGCAGGCGTGGTTCGATTTTCGGGAGAAGCGCGACAAATATGCGAACTATTTCGAGAATTCGATCGTCGCCACCGAGGTGCATCGACGGTTTTGCCTCGAACTCAGCAGGCAGTTCCCGGACTATAGCGAGGACCTTTGGGGAATTACTGCATCGGACTCACAACAGCATGGGTATGTGGTCTGGGGAGGTCCTCCGGCGACCGGTCCGATCGACGGTACAGTAGTTCCCAGCGCAGCCGGGGGATCGTTGCCGTTTCTGCCGGCTGAAACCTTGCGAGTCCTGAGGGCAATTCGCAATCGCTATCCTAACGCGTGGAGCAAGTACGGATTTGTGAATGCATTTAACCCCTTATCGAACTGGTATGACAGCGACGTGATAGGGATCGATACAGGTATTATTCTCCTGATGGCGGAAAATCTACGCACCGGGTTTGTTTGGGACACCTTCATGAAGAGCCCGGAAGCTAAACGCGGAATGGAGCGGGCCGGATTTCAAAAAGAGCAATATCAGTCCGCTCAATAGACTTAAGTCCCTTAGATCCTGTACACCCAACCGAAGTGCCTTTTTTTTCATCCAAGTGGCGTTTGGGCTTTGGCTTGCTGTGTGGTTGTAATTTACGGGAAAAAGGGACCGATTCCTGGTTAGGGTTCTAGGGATATCATTATTAAATACTAGGTTTAACACCAGGATCTAGTACCAACGCCCGCGTTTCCAGGCCGGAGCCCGCGGGTGTCGGTCACATCATGAGCGAGAAACCAGAGTTCTGGAAGGGATGGCGAGACCGGTTATCAGCCCTTCGCAATGTACCAACCGTGCTCCACTTCGTATGGGAGTCTGGCCGTGCCGTTGTCCTACTGGGCCTTGTCGCCAGAGTTGTTGCCTCCCTTTTGCCTCCAGCACTGTTTTGGGTTTCCAAGCTCATCATCGACCTAATTGTCCGAATTGTCACAACGCACCAGCCGGTCCCGAGCCACCTCTGGTGGCTTGTCGCTGGCGAATTGGCGTTGGCGGTGTGTACAGGTCTTGTTGGCCGGTTGATCGATTATTCCGATACCTTGCTGGCCGGCAAGTACATGAACCACATCAGTGTGCGAGTAATGGAGCACGCAGCTAGTTTGGATCTGCTGGCGTACGAAGATCCCGTCTTCTATGACCGGCTGGAGCGGGCGCGAGTTCAAGCTACCGATCGCATTTACATGATCCAAGCGATGGGGCGACTGGTACAGCAATTCTTCACGACAGTGACGCTATCTGTATCGATCATGGTGTTCTCGCCGTGGCTGCTGCTTCTGTTGATTGTGGGCGCGATTCCCGCATTCGTCGGAGAGACCCACTTCGCGTTTCTGGGATATGCGAAGAACTTCCGGCAGACTCCGATCCGGCGGCAATTGGACTATCTGCGGATACTCGGCGGCAGCAAGGAAGCGGCCAAAGAACTCAAGCTCTTCGGCCTTCAGAGGTTTTTGACTGGCCGATTTAAGAGGCTGGCGGATCAGGTCTACGAAGAGGATATCGCCCTGGCGCGTCGCAAGGTCATTGCTGGAGGAGTACTATCCGCGATTGGTACTGCCGGTTACTACACGGCGTATGTTTATGCGGTATGGCAGACAGTTACACGCGTCTTCACTCTCGGCACTCTGACCTTGTTGGCCAACGCGATCCGCGAAGCCAGTTCGAATCTGCAGCAGATGTTTTCGACGCTCTCGACGATCGCCGATCAGGCTCTTTTCCTGACGGATTTGATCGCATTCTTCGATATGCAACCGATGATCCGCTCGAAGCCGAACGCACTGCCGGCGCCGAAGCCGATCACACGAGGGTTCGAGTTTCGCAATGTTTCATTCCGCTATCCGGGAGCCTCACGTCTCGTTTTGAACGGGCTGAACTTCGCCTTGCGGCCGGGAGAGCGTGTTGCACTGATCGGAGAAAACGGCGAGGGAAAGACTACGATCGTCAAACTCCTGACTCGGCTTTACGACCCGACCGAAGGGCAGATTCTTCTCGATGGCATCGACCTGCGCGAATACGATCTCGACGACCTTTATCGCGAGATCGGCGTGATCTTCCAGGACTTCATGCGATACGAAATGACGGCGCGCGAAAACATTGCCGTTGGTCGAATCGAGCAGCTTAGCGAACTCGAACTCCTGAAACGATCCGCGGAAAAGAGCATGGCAGATGCGGTCATTGGAAAGCTGACGTCTGGCTACGAACAGATGCTCGGCCGGCGGTTTGATGGCGGTGTGGACCTTTCCGGTGGAGAGTGGCAAAAGGTCGCTCTCGCGCGAGCTTATTTGCGGGACGCGCAATTGCTAATCCTGGACGAACCTACGTCTGCGCTCGACGCTCGCAGCGAGTATGAAGTGTTCCAGAGATTCGCGGAGCTAACAACGGGCAAGATGGCAATTTTCATCTCGCATCGATTTTCTACTGTACGAATGGCCGATCGAATCGTGGTGCTCGAAAACGGCCGCATTGCCGAAGAGGGCGCCCACGAAGAGTTGACGCAGCTGGGCGGCCGCTATGCGGAAATGTTCGAATTGCAGGCCGCCAGTTACCGGTGAGTCTCTAGTGGCAAGAGAGTTTATCTAAGTTGGTTTATTAAGGCGGTGATTCAAGGAAATGGGGCCTCATACACAAGTCGAAGGGATTGTTGGAGAAGAAGAGCGGAAGTTCTCCACCGCCAGTAACGCGGAAGAAGTGGTTCCGGTGCGCAATGCGGGCGCGGACTTCGCAGCGACTCTTAGCTGGTTGCCTGAAAGATCATCCGCCGAAGCCTTCGAGGCGCGCGGAGAGAGACTAGCGAAAAAGCTGGAGGCCCTGGTCGACCGCATCGATGCGGCTTTTACCAAGACACCGGATTCCGTTGATCTGCTTTGGCTACGTACGAACGGGCAGCAATTCTATTCCATGGCCCGCGGTCTTATTAATGAGTTCGAAACGCTGACTCTCCCGGTCGTCTCGTACAAGTCCGACATCCTGCCGAGAGTGCTTGCGATTGCGCAGGGATTTCTCAACGAAGTTGGGACCACTTTTACGAAGAACCAGTTCACTGAGTTCTGCAGGGCTTTTGAGGGCACAACGCCACTTCAATTTCACGAAATCGGTTCCCTGGTACCGGCATTGAAGTTCGTTCTCATCGAGCGAATTACGATACTTGGTTCTCACTATCTCCGCGATATCAAGCATCCACCATCTGAGAGTGTCATACCTCTCATCAAGAGCTTCCAGCACGTCGCCCAAGCCTCGTGGAAAGACGATTTGGAGTCGCTGATTCCATTTGACGAGGTCCTGCTGCAAGATCCGTCTGGCGCTTACGAATTGATGGATTTTGACAGCCGGAACTCCTATCGCGAGCGAGTCTCGCAGATTGCCCGGCGTTCCGATCTCACAGAGGTCGAAGTTGCAAAAGAAGCATTGAAGCTCGCCCGCAAAGCTCAAAAGCGCGGGGCAGATGACCCACGGATCGCTCAACGTGAATCTCACATTGGCTACTATCTCGTGGCTGAGGGAGCGACTACCCTTGGGCGGAAGGTGGGATATCACCCCGACTTCAGCGAACGTTTCCGAGCTGACCTGCGGGCTCACCCCGACGAGTTTCTTCTGGTTGGTGTTGCATTACTTACATTCCTGATCTTAACCGGGGTTTTGTGGCTTCTTACGCCATCCTATACTCCGCTGCCGATCGTTTTGTTTTCCATGTTCATCCTTCTGCTGCCGAGTTCCCAAGCTGCAGTTCAGTTGATGAACTATCTCACGACGAACCTGCTGCGACCGACATCACTGCCCAAGCTGGATTTCTCGGAAGGAGTACCGGCTGACTGCACGACATTGGTTGCGATTCCGACATTGTTACTGAATGAAAAGCAGGTCCGCCATCTGGTCGAAGAGTTGGAGGTCCGTTATCTGGGGAATCACGATCCGAATATTCATTTTGCGATCGTGTCAGATTTGCCGGATTCGCCGTATCCAGCGCCGGAAGACGACGAATTGGTGGAATTGTGCTCGAAGCTGATTATCGACCTGAATCAAAGGTACGCTGCCAAAAGCTCCGGGACTTTCCTACATCTTCACCGGCATCGCGTGTATAACCCTCGGGAAAAAGGCTGGATGGGATGGGAGCGTAAACGGGGCAAACTGCTGGACCTGAATCAACTTCTGCGCGGATATTTCGATAGCTTTCCGGTGAAGATCGGCGATCTGTCGATCTTGCGCAAGGTGCGTTTCGTAATCACGCTCGATTCGGACACCGAACTTCCGCGCGGTTCAGCTCATCGGATGATCGGAGCCCTTGCGCATCCGCTGAACCAGGCGATTATTGATCGGGAGAAAAATGTCGTAGTCGCGGGATACGGCATTCTGCAGCCGCGAGTTGACATTAGCGTGCAATGCACCACACTCTCGCGGCTTGCCGCGATCTTTGCGGGTGAGACCGGCCTCGATCCATATACCCGAGCGATCTCCGATGTTTACCAGGATCTGTACGGCGAGGGCTCATTCACCGGGAAAGGCATCTACGAGGTCGACACGATGTTCCGGGTCTTGTACGGCAGGTTCCCACGAAATTCTTTATTGAGTCATGACCTGATTGAAGGCGCCTACGCCCGCGTGGGACTGACGACGGACATCTCTGTAATTGAAGACTATCCCACGCACTACAGCGCTTACAGTCGCCGCAAACACCGCTGGTTGCGAGGTGACTGGCAGATCGTGGAATGGCTCACAGACACGGTGCCTGACGAGTCGGGCGCGCGTGTGAAGAATCCCATTTCGCTGGTTTCGCGCTGGAAGATTTTCGACAATTTGCGGCGCAGCCTTGTGGAGCCCGCGACCTGCGCATTACTGCTTTACGCGTGGTTTGTGACCGACCACCCGGTCATTTGGACACTTGCCGCGATTTGCATCCTGTTCGTTCCGGCATGGGTCGAGTTCTGCTTTGGACTCACCCGGGCAGTAGTTGCTCGAGATCTAGGTATCGCGCGCGATGCGGTGGGTACGTTGTTCGCCGCGAATTTCACGGTTCTGCTGACCCTCACGCTTCTCGCGCACCAGACGATGCTATCGCTAGATGCCGTGGCGCGGGCGCTGGTCCGCCGCCTAGTTACGAGGGAACGACTGCTCGAGTGGGAGACCGCCGCTGAGGCTGAACTGGGCAAGAACCGTACACCGATCGACCGCTATATCGATTGGATGCCATTCTTCGCAGTGGCCCTCGGCGCCCTGATCTGGTTTGCGCATCACCATGCATTTTGGGCGGCTTCTCCAGTGATCTTTCTGTGGGCTTGCAGCAAGCCACTCGCACTATGGTTGAATTCCAGTCCAGTCGAGGAGGCTCCAGAGATCGGGCGCGCGGATTCGCGGTTGCTCCACAAATCGGCGCTCTATATCTGGAGATACTTTGCGGAATTTTCCAGTGAGGAGCACAACTGGCTGGTGCCCGACAATGTGCAGGGCAATCCTCTAAAGATAACGGCAAGCATCTCGCCGACGAATGTCGGCCTTCTTCTGAATGCGAGGCAAGCCGCAGTTGAGTTCGGATATATCACCGTTCCCGAGATGGTGGAATTCACCAACAAGACACTGACAACAGTGGATCGCATGGAGAAATATCGTGGCCACTTGATGAACTGGTACGATACGCACACACTTCAGCCCAAGCCGCCATTCTTCATTTCTTCAGTCGATAGCGGAAACATGGTGGCGTCTCTCTGGACGCTGCAACAAGGGTGTCTCGATCTGCTGCGTCGTCCTTTGCTCTCGGAGAGTCTTGCGGGGGGATTATTTGATCATCTTCGTGTGCTCGTCGGCTTGCGAGCGATCCCCAAGAAAGTTTTTTCCAACTTCGAATCGAGTATCGAGAAGGAGGGATGGCTGAAGGCTATCTTGACCCTTCCCGATGATGCGCTGGAGCAGCCGAAGCCTCTTACGAATCCGGAACGTACTGCCGAGGCTGAGTGGTTCAAGAACCAAACCAGCAAGCGAATCCAGAATGTGAGGCAGATGGTCCGAAGCTACGTGCCCTGGTTGCTTCCAGAGTTCGCGGAACTCAGGGCCGAAGTCTTTGGGAAGAGACCGATTGAGCAAGTGCCTCTGGAACGGCTGGCAGATTGGATCGCCGAATTCGAACTTCACCTCGATCAAAGGCTGCAGACAGCCAAAAACGGCCATCGAGCGGTTGCGGAAGAGTTCATGAAACTGCTCGCGGAGGCACGGGAAAACACGCTCCAGTTGGTCATTTCTCTGCGTAAGATCGGCCGGCACGCCGAGGAGATTGCCGATGCAATGGACTTCACGTTCCTGGTCGACAAGCAGCGATTGCTGATGTCAGTAGGGTTCGACGCAGGATCGAAGGAATTGCAGCCTTATTTTTATGACCTGCTGGCGACGGAACCTCGCACGGCAGTGTTTGTGGCGATCGCGAAGGAAGACGTTCCCCAGGAGGCCTGGTTCCGGCTTGACCGTCCTTTCGCCTCGGACCGTGGCCGCCCCGTTCTGGTGTCTTGGACTGGAACGATGTTCGAATACCTCATGCCCTCGATCTGGATGCGCAGCTATCGCAATACCCTGCTCGACCGTGCCTGCGCATCGGCAGTGCGGTCGCAGCAAGAATACGCTGCCGAGAAAGGAATCCCTTGGGGAATTTCCGAATCTGCCTGTGCCCGGATCAATGAGGCGGGAGACTATCACTATGAAGCTTTTGGCGTTCCCACTCTTGCGCTTAAGAAGAGCGAGTCGGATCCGCTGATTATCTCGCCGTATTCGACCTTCCTGGCGTTGAACGTGGACCGCAAGAGCGCGCTGGCGAATCTGAGGAGGATGGAATCGCTGGGGTGGTTCGGTCCTTACGGGTTCTACGAGGCATCCGATTTCACTGCTCGCCGTCGCCGCTTCAGGGGGCTGCGTTGGGAGTTGGTACGTTCCTGGATGGTTCACCATCAGGGAATGAGCTTGCTGTCTCTCGCAAATTTCCTCTCCGGCAACGTCGTGCAGAGATGGTTCCACTCTCACATGAGAGTGAAAGCTTCGGAACTACTGCTGCAGGAGAAATCGGTCGCCCGCGCTGCGTAAGAACACGCCCCAATCATTGCCCGATCGTCTCCAACTGTCATTCCGAGCGGAGCGAGGAATCCCTATCTCCAGCAATCCATTTTGGGGTAGGGATGCTTCGACTCCGCCGGAGTTTCGCTTCGCTGCACTCCAGCTCCGCTCAGCAAGACACGTTATGGGCGGCAAAGAAGACGGGTCACACGATAACGGCTCCAAATCGATTCAGGAATTGCCCTATACCATTCCGCTTTGTCATCCTGATGGCGCCGTTCTTGGGCGCCGGAGGACCTATGCAACTCTGCCTGCAGTGTTCCTGCGGCCGGGGACTACATAGGTCCTCCGGCCTGCAAAAAGCGCAGGCCATCAGGATGACACCGCGGTGGACTTCATCAAAAACCTAAACCGCTCTAATGCGGGCGCGCGAAGGTGAAGATATCGCTGCCGGCCGCGATCGTGACATACTGCATGCCGTCAACCGAGTAAGTCATCGGTGACGCGAAGATAGTCTGTCCGGTATTGAAGTGCCAGAGCGGACGACCCGTAGCGGCATCGACTGCTTCCAGCGAATCGGAGTCATCGCCGAAAAATACCAGCCCGCCCGCAGTCGTCAGCGTACCGGCCCAGGATCTTGCTGCCCCAACTTGGGGATAACGCCAAACTACCTTCCCGTCCGCGGGAGAGAGTGCTAGCAACACTTTTTGCGAGTTTTCGTCGGGAGGCAGTTTAGTACCTGTGTTGTAATACGTCCTTCCTGGTTCAAAAGGTTCGGTGTTTGCGAAATAGATGTGGCAACTCTCGAGAGCAATCACGTAAAAGAGGCCAGTGTCGGGGTTGTAGGAAGGCGAGTACCAATTGGTCGCGCCTTCAATGCCCGGACAGATGTAAGTTCCTTCTGTGGTGGGGATCTTGCCGGAGAGAATTGGGCGGCCAGACGAATCCACCCCATTCGCCCAGTTCAGCTTCTGAACAAACGGAGTGGCGCGGAGAAACTTGCCGTTCGTCCGGTCCAGAACATAAAAGAAACCATTTCGATCAGCCTGGAGCAGCAACCGGCGAAGAGCGCCGTTCTCTTGTCGGTCGAGTAGTATCGGCGTCTCGTTGGCGTCGTAATCGTAAAGATCGTGCGGAGTGAATTGGAAGTACCACCTCAACTCTCCGGTGTCAGCGTTGAGCGCCACGACGCACGCGGTGTAGAGATCGTCGCCCGGCCGGGTGTCTCCGACGTAGTCGGGCGCCGCGTTGCTCGTGGTCCAGTACAACGTGTTGAGTTCCGGATCATACGTGCCGGGCATCCAGGTGGTGGCTCCGCCGTGAAGATAGGAATCGCCGGGCCAACTGGACGAGCCAAATTCACCAGGTCCGGGAATCGTCCAGGAACGCCATTTCATCTTGCCGGTAACCGTATCGAAAGCAGCAACGAACCCGCGCACGCCTGAATCGCCGCCCGAAGTACCTACAATGACCATGTCCTTCACAACCAGAGGGGCGCTTGTCGCGCCGTAATGCTTTGTCTTGTCGGCGTATTCGACATCCCAAATCAGATTTCCCGAACGCGCGTCGAGACGCAACAGGTGGGCATCGTCGGTTTCCGCATACACCGAGTTTTGCCAGACAGCAACTCCGCGGCTCTTGTGTGCCGCGGCATCGTCTAGCAGTCCCGAGCTTAATGGACGCTGATAGTGCCACAGTGCGCGGCCGGTGCGGGCGTCCAATGCGAACACGTCGTTCGCGGAAGTGACGTACATGACGCCACGCACCACGACGGGCGTCACTTCGAGTCGCTGGCTGTTCCCCGGATGAAACACCCACGCGGTCTGCAGTTGACTAACGTTCGCGACATTGATCTCTTTCAAGCTGCTGTAGCGTTGACCGGTGTAATCGCCGTTATAAGACGTCCAATTGGTACCAACCGGGCGGGCCAGCAGGTCATCAGCGGTGACTCCGTTCGGCGTGTGAGGGACTTCTGGCTGTTGTGCCAGTGCCGTGATCGGCAAAATCGCCATCAGCGCCAAGATGAGTCCGGTTTTCATGTCAGCGGATCTCCCCGTTCTCTATTCGTATTTCCTGCAGAGAACCATGATCAACGCCACTATCATCGATAAGATGCAATGAAACTCTAGCGGCTTTAGCCGTCGGAACTTCCTTATCGATAGAAAGCGCTTCTGTCGGATTCACATCGGCAATCCGCGTTCTTGCCAGATTCGCTCCGCGTTCGTCGTAGAACCACGCCTCGAGGTGACCGGAGAAAAATACGCCAAAGGCACCGGAAAGCTTAACTGCGTCGTTCTGTAGGTGGACGGCTTTTAGCGGGTGAATCAGAATTCCGGCATCAGTCACGCCGTGAAACTCGCTTCCGGCACGCGTGGGGAACCATTCCGTATCGAAAGTGCAACTGTCGCCTGGCCGCAAACGGCACATGGGACTATTCAACTCGGCTTCCAAATAGTAAGGACTGGAATCGGGATCCTTGCCAAGAGCGATCTCACCATCGTCTTTCAATCGCGCTTCCGGTCCATTCGTCCAGAAGATCACCGAAGCCTTGCCTGGGTAAGGACGCATCGTGTCGTATTGGAATCGCTCGACCATCGCATAACGACTGCTGCCATCGACTACCGCAAGCCAACCCTGCGTCGAGTCGAGCCACAATTCCGCGGCCTGGTGCACATAGTGCACGGTAAAGAGACCATCATCCCTCACCTCGACAGCCCGATTCTCCGCTGGTCCGAATCGCACGTGATAGCGATTGAGATAACTGCTGGCAGGATTTGCTGGAGTGAAGGTCCAGAAATCGCGGTTCATCGGTGAAGCGCTAGCGTCCTTTGTCGAAGAGTGATTCGAAGTGTCGTATTGTGATACGGATTGCATCGACCACTCCAGTGGGTGGCCAGTCACATTTGTCATTGAAGCGTGAAAGCGTATCCTGGGAGAATCGGAGTCGATAGAAATCCGGCGCGAGAACTGAATGCCCGTCTGCGGGTCTTTGGGGCCGGTCAACTCGATCACGCATTCTTTTCCTTCCGAAACCTTTCGAAAGGTAAACGGGCTGTCGTCGATGACGTCAGAATTGCCCACCCAGTGCTGTTCGTCGTTATTTCCCTCTGGCAAAAGCCACAGTTTGTCACCGCCGTAGTTGAACCACTGGTCTGAGCTTGGCGGGAAATACTTGCCGGCGAGTTTGGAATTAACGAAGAGATAGGGATGCCCCGAGAACGTGACCTGTATCATTCGCCCGCCGTTCTGCGGCACGACGACCAGTTGCACCCATCGATTGGAAACCTGCTCTGCTTGCCATCCCTGGTAATTGACCTCTCCGATGTGACACTCGGTACCCGATGAAACTGTTTGAGCACATGCGATGGCTCCGATCAGAGCTATCGTTCCGAGTACTGCAATGAACACTCGCTTTCGCAGTCCACTTGCCAGAGCAGAAATCATTCGAAGATCACCTTTGTCAAAGTCATGTGCAAGATGACGCCACGACGAGAATACGCGTTTTCCCAATGCACAAAATGAAATCAAAACGAATAAAACGAAATATTTCGTTTACGTCAAGCGATTATCTGTGATATAGGACGTTAACAAGAACAAAGAGAACTGCCCGCGCTAGGGAAAAATTTGCGCATCCTCCTCACATTTCTGCTGCTGTCGTCGTCCGCTCTGCTCGCACAAGAACGGAAGGTCGACCCGACATGGTTGCATCGCTACGTTCCAAAGTTGAGCGATGCGAAGGTTGAGTTTGCTTCCGAGGTCTGTCATTACAAGCCGATCTTCGGCGAAGGCGATGGGGATAGTCGTACCTTGCGGAGTGTGTCTCGCTTTGGCCAGGTCACGATTGATCCCCATGGAAGTTGTCAAAGCACTTCGTATGATCGCGAAGAGGGAATCTACTTCATTCAGGCGGGCGACGCCAGTCTGCATTACGGCGATCACACCTACCCCTTGCGCGCCAACGACTTCACATACATCGGTCCTGGTGTAAAGCACTCCGTAGAAAATGCCGGAAATCAATCGGTGCGGCTGTTGATCATGGGCTTCAAGATTCCGACGAAGGTTACTCTCGGCGCGCCAGCAGCAGTTCCCAAGATCGTGAACATGGATGACGTTCGAGAGGAGACGGTCGACGGGCACCCGAACTCAGTACTGTATAAGTTGCTCGCCGGTCCCCGCACTGGGAAGCGAGACGCCATCGATTCTGCTTACGTTGTTGTGAGCTTGTTCTGGATGGACTTCGCTCCGGGCGGTACGAACTTTCCTCATCATCACGAGACTGCTGAAGAGATCTATCTTGTAGTCGACGGAGAAGGCGAGATGGTCGCTGGCGGAGGAACTGACGGCATCGAAGGCCGTCATCCTGCCAAGCCGGGCGATGCGTACTTCTTTCGCCAGAATTGTACCGTCGGCTTCTACAATCAAAACAAGGCTGGAGCAAAGGCACATATTCTGGCTGTGCGATCCAAAGTCCCATTGCCCCAAGACGAAGATTAGACAAGACGAAGATTCGAAGGGAGAGTATCAGAATGGTTCCAAACTCTAGCCGGCGGTCGTTTGTGAAGCTGGTTGCGGCTGCGCCCTTGTTAGGCCAGATCGCAGCACGAGATCTCTATGCGCAGGCGGCGGCCGCGGTCGGAAAAGATCCGCGCCAGAATGTTTACACCCGCCTCGGCGTGCAGACCGTGATCAACTGCCGTGGCACCTGGACTTATCTCAGCGGGTCTCTAGAATTTCCCGAAGTCCGCAAGGCCCAGCTGGCGGCGTCCGATTATTTCGTCAACATGATCGATTTGCAGCGTGCCGTCGGAAAGCGTCTTTCGGAGTTGACGGGCGCAGAATCGGGCATCGTCACTTCGGGCTCTGCTGGCGCGATGGCGGCCGCTACTGCGGGATGTATGGCCGGTACTGACGATAAATACATCTGGCAGCTTCCCGACACTACCGGGCTGAAAAACGAAGTCGTAATGGTCGGCGGACGCAGTGCCTTCGACAGCGCCATTCGACTGACCGGCGCCAAGCTTGTGCTCGCCTATTCTCCCGACGAACTCGCCAACGCCATCAACGAAAATACCGCGATGATTTACACCACCGATTTGGGTGACAAACTCGAAAAGGAGTTGGCCGTCGCGAAAGATCACAAGGTCCCGATGCTGCTCGATGACGCCGCGGGCATTCCTCCGGTAAGCAACGCTAAGTTGTACGCAAAGATGGGCATTGATCTTTATTGCTTCTCCGGTGGCAAGGGCCTGGCCGGGCCGCAGTGCAGCGGGCTTCTCCTGGGAAGAAAGGATCTGATCGAAGCCGCCCTGATGAACTCGAATCCGCGGGAGGGAGCGGTGTGCCGTCCGATGAAGGTTGGTAAAGAAGAGGTCATCGGATGCCTGACTGCGCTTGAAACCTGGCTGAACATTGATGAGAAGAAACTCTATGCCGAATGGAACGGGCGCGTAGAGCGGATTCGCAAGCTCGTGGAAACCGTTCCCGGGGTCAAGACGGATATCTATGTCCCGGAAGACGGAAACCGCTATCCAACCTTGCGGGTCTCGTGGGATCAGCAAGCCTGGGGCTTCTCGGTTACAGACTGCGTGAACGAGCTCCGTGCAGGAAATCCGCGAGTAGAAGTGTTGGGTCCGGATAATCCGAGTTTGGTGAAAGCAGTCCGTGAAGGCAACCCGAACCCGAACCGCAAGGAACCTAAGCCGCCCGCGCACATTGAGCTGGTTTCAATGACGATGAAACCCGGAGAAGATCTGATTGCGGGTCAAAGGCTGCGTGAGGTTCTCGGAGCTGCGCAGAAGAAAGCCGCCGCATAGGCGATCTGAGGGCAACCATCGTGAAAGGCATCCCGCACCTGTGGAAGAAGTGTGCTGGAGCGAGTCTGCTTCTTTTGATCGCTGCGTCGCTGGCGCAGTCGCAGGTGCGCCCGGCCGCACCGCCGCAAACGCAAGGCAACCGCTTCTCTTCGCCTGGAGTGGATGCAGGCGATTATCTCTACGTTTCAGGACAGGGACCGCGGCGGCCGGATGGCAGCCTGCCTGCCACATTTGGTGAACAGGTTCGACAAGCCCTCGACAATATCAAGGCAATCATCGAGCCCCGTGGCCTGTCGATGGGTCACGTCGTTTACACGCAGGTCTATCTCGAGAACATGGCGCAGTACGACGAAATGAACCATGTCTTCGGAGAATACTTTGGCCAGAATCTCCCCGCGCGGGCGGTGCTGGGCGTAGCCCGCGTTCCGGATTCGCCGATTCAGATCAATGCTATTGCAGTGCACGACTTGACCGGCAAGCGTGCGATTCATCCGTCGAAGTTCCAGTGGCGCGAATCATCCGCCCCCGGAGTCTTGACTCACGACCGCCTCTTTATTTCCAGCATGCCCGGCAGTGATCCTGAAACGGGGAAAATCCCCGATGACCCCGCAGCCCAAGTGGATGCAGCCCTTGATCGGATGCATCTAGTATTGCAAGCTGCTGGACTGGACTATGCGAATGTCGTGTTCGTTAACCCGTACCTGACAGCAGAAGTGCCACACGGAGTGATGAACAAGCACTACGCGCAGCGGTTTGAGTTCGGGAACACGCCGGCACGCGCGACGATTGACGTTTCGAGCCTGCCCGGCGGCGCGCATATCGAATACACGGCGACGGCCGTGCGTGATCTCAAGCAGCGCAAGGCCATCCGTCCGAAGAATATGCCTCCCAGCCCCACGGCAAGCCCCTGCGTGTTCGCGGGCGAGACTCTTTACTGCTCGGCAAAGGATGGTTTCATTCCCGGTCCGCACGGCGGGGTCTATGCCACGACCACGACGCATCAACTTCGACAGACGATGCGCAATCAACTCGACAATCTCGAAGAAGCCGACATGAAATTCGACGACGTTGTCTCTACAACCGTCTACTTTGATGACTTATCAGACGTGGCTGCATTCGACGAAGTGTACGGACAGTACTTCGGCCCCTCCATGCCCGCGCGAACCACGCTGCAACAGATTTCACCCACCGAACGCAAAGCCGACAAAGAAGATCATTTCCCCGGACTGGAGCAGGTTTCGTTGATCGCCATTCGCAAACCAACTGCCCACTGAGAATGTGGATCGCCGTTCGAGGTGGCGAGTCGAATTCCACAGGCTCAGAGCATCACAATAGCTGAGATCAATGAGTGTAAACGCTTGTGGTGTCAGCGATTCAATTAAACAATAGAACGGCGCTTTGGTGACAGGCCTCTGATGCCAAGCAGCACCAGACTCACAATTCCTGCTCCCATCATGATTACCCACGCCAGCAACACGAGCAGAGACACGATCTCCACGGTGTGCCGCTGCCACATGCCCACCTCAGCCAGCGACTTCGGTACTGCTACAAACGTCATCAGTGCTCCGAGTAGCGTCACGCAGGCTGCGGTAGCCTTGAGGAATCGTGCAAGGCAGGAGGCGTGCTGAATCCACAGGCCCATGAGCCACCACTGCAAAGCGATCGCGCAAAGAAGAATCGTGTCCAAGACTACAACTCTTGTTTTAAACGAAAAGAATTGAGCTGGCCTCCAGAGCAAAGGTCCTATAACTGCCTGGACGTAGAGTGACATCGGATGCGTGTACCACCCTACGAGAAGTGACGCAGGAATGTTCAAACTGTGGAGAGTTCTCTCGCGTAGATCGAGCCAGCGGTCGACCGAATTAGGGTCTGGGACCTCACAACACGCTCCGTGCGTATAGCTCTCTACAAAGTTGCAAGTGATCGTACAGATGCCAACTGTAAACTTCCTCACTCCCGATCAACAGAACCGCAAAACCAGCATGGACAATCCAAAGAAATCGGCTCCAACGCCTCATACCCACATTAGCACCGCAGCTTCGGTGGTTGCTCAGAATAGAGGTGCGTACTCCGTGACTGGCGTAACATGGCGGTTACACCCATTGACCCGCAGAAAAGGAACTGCTCAGAAGCGCCTAGGAAGGAATAGTCGCTAGCGACTTCGCTACAGCGAGGGGTTGTCCGATTGATGCTCTGATTGCAAAGGTCTGAAAGGTTGGAGGCGCGGGTCGGAATCGAACCGACGCATAAAGGTTTTGCAGACCTCTCCCTTACCACTTGGGTACCGCGCCATTCACGCTATTACTGTGTGATTACCAAAAGATATATTGCACAACAAACCTCTCTACAGCATACTGAAGCCGTTTCCCGACGGGCTGTTTCG
>DATFQQ010000187.1:0-35485 GCA_035264195.1 Candidatus Sulfotelmatobacter sp.
TAACGGCGCCGCTCCTGCCGCTCGCCTCATTCAAGGCCCGGATGGAAACTTCTGTGGGACAACATCCGGGGGCGGGGTGAACAACGCCGCTTGCGACGGTCAAAGTTGCGGGACGCTTTTCAGAATCACTCCCGAAGGAACCTTGACCACCCTCTACAGGTTTTGCTCCCGAACGAACTGCAACGATGGCGCCGATCCCGGTAACATCGTGCTCGGCGCAGATGGCAACATCTACGGAGTAACGGCCACCGGCGGCATAAATTGCCACGAGCTGGCCATCATCGGCTGCGGCACGATTTTCAGGTTCAGTCCCTCCCGTAAGCTGACCACGCTCTACAGCTTTTGCCCACAGACGAACTGTCCGGATGGCTGGAACCCGGATTCGCTGGTGCTGGGTTCCGACGGGAGTCTCTACGGAACTACGTTTCATGGCGGTATGACGACGATTGATGGCTATGGAACCTTCTTCAAAATTACTCCTGCAGGTGTGTTTTCCGCCCTTCACAGCTTCTGCACTCAAACGAGTTGCTTGGACGGCGGTCAGCCGGAAAATTTGACGCAAGCCAACGGCAACTTCTATGGGACCACTTACGAAGGCGGGACCGACAAGGATAGGTGCGGCATCATCTTCCAGATCACGCCCGCGGGAATGGTGACGGCGCTGCATAGCTTCAATGTCGCGCAAGGCTGCTTCATACACTCTCCGGTCACTATGGCGACGGATGGAAACCTCTACGGAGCCAACTCCAGCGGCGGTGGGCCCCACCGCAGAGGCATGGTGTACCAACTCACTCCGTCAGGTGAGTTCACAGACCTCTACAGCTTTTGTGCGCTGACGGACTGCGCCGATGGTGACTTTCCGACGGCTGGTCTAGTACAAGCCACCGACGGGAACTTCTACGGGACCACCAGAGGGGGGCTGACTCGCCCCGTAAACGACGGCACGATCTTCGAGATCACTTCCGACGGGACGCTGACGACGCTATACAGTTTCAATTCTGCACCGCAGGCCGCAAGCGGAGGGTTTCCCATTGCGTCGCTCTTGCAAGCTACGGACGGGAACTTCTACGGAACAACCAGCTCGGGAGGACGAGGCTACGGCACCGCATTTAAAGTGTCGACCGGCTTGGCGCCATGCGTAGCAGCAAACCCAAGCTTCGGAAAAGTTGGCGGCGAGGTCATGATCCTTGGCAGCAATCTGACAGGCGTTACAGGCGTGACGTTTAATGGCGTATCGGCCGCATTCCAGGTTGTTTCGAGTACATCTATCAAGGCAACGGTTCCGAGCGGAGCGACAACAGGGACGATCCAAGTTACGACGCCGAGCGGGACGCTGAATGGCAACATCGCCTTTCAGGTTGTCCCTTAACCGCCTTTTTACCCCTGCGATGTCGTCTCTGTGAGCGGCCTCGCCAAACCCAATCATTCATTCCTGCGTTGTGCCAAAGAGGAGAGTTATGAAGAACGCATTCGGGAGAATTGCCTCTATCATCGTCGCATTCTGCGTCGCAACAGTAGTCAACTCGCATGGGCAAACCGTCACCACAGTGTTTAGTTTGAATGCGTCGACCGGTAGCACAGCCAACTCTCTGGTCCAGGGGACCGATGGGAATTTGTTCGGAACGGCTGAGCTTGACGGACAGAACGGGCTGGGCAGTGGTTATGAAGTCACTCCGAACGGAAAGCTGGTCAAGGTCGTCAGTTTTTGTTCGCAGACCAACTGCGCCGATGGCGCAAATCCGAATGCGCCCCTCCTGCTGGCGGCCGATGGAAACTATTACGGGACGACGAACGGAGGCGGCGCCAACGGGAAGGGCGGCACTGTCTTTAAGCTTAGCCCCGGCGGTCAACTGACAACGCTCTACAGTTTTTGCTCACAATCCAATTGCGCCGACGGTGGCGGTCCGAGCGTATTAGTGCAGGGCCGCGACGGAAATCTGTATGGGATAACCGGAGCAGGGGGCAGCGGGCATCAGTGCTCTTTCCGATCGTCTGGCTGCGGCACAGTATTCAAGATCACTACCAAAGGCTTACTGACGACACTTCACAGTTTCTGTATTGAATCGAGCTGCCTCGATGGATATCAGCCCTCTAGCCTCGCGTTGTCGACGGAAGGCGGTTTCTATGGCACTGCCGCCCAGGGCGGAAGCAGTGGGAATGGAACATTCTTCGTTATGAGTCCAACCGGAAGCGTGACGGCGCTGCACTCGTTCACGCACACGGAGGGCTCCTATCCCAATGGCGTGATCGAAGGTACCGACGGAAACTTCTATGGCACAACCCGCGTACAGGGCAGCACCGGGAACGGCACGATCTTTCAGATCACACCCAGCGGACAAGTGAACATTCTGTACAACTTTTGTTCTTCCTCCCTCTGCAGCGACGCGGAGTGCCGTGGTCCGGTCTGGTGCAAGGCACCGATGGAAACTTTTACGGAACGACCAACGATGGCGGCACCGGACAACATTGTCCCGGCCTTGGCGGTGTACCCTGCGGAACGCTATTCAAAATTACTCCAGCAGGCGAGTTCACTAGCCTATACAGTTTTTGCACACAATCGGGATGCTCTGACGGAGGCGTTCCGCTGACTGTTCTGATCCAGGGCACGGACGGCGTGTTTTATGGAACAACCTCTGAAGGCGCTAATACGAGCTGCCACCACGGTTGTGGCACAATTTTTAGCCTTTCCGTTGGTCTAGCCCCGTTCGTCGAAGCCAATCCTGTCGGCGGCAAGGTGGGTTACAAAATCCAGATTCTGGGAAATGGGCTGACGGGCACCACGACTGTGACCTTCAATGGTACGCCAGCGATGTTCACAGTCCTCTCTGACACGCTTATCAAAGCCGTAGTGCCGAGCGGTGCAACAACGGGGACGATCGAGGTCACGACGCCGAGCGGGACGCTAAATAGCAATGTGGCGTTTCAAGTTTTGCCATAATACCTGATCCAGCTAGTCTGATTCATGCCGCCTTTCCTGGGCGGCTTTTTTCATTGGCGTGACCGGGATGTGCAACAAGTGGCATGAACCTGTGATTACGATCACAAACTCTGGCGACGGTTATCACTGTGGCATCCCTGGCAGCCGTCCTTTAATCAAAGATGCGAGATCAGGGATGCGGAGCGGCGTCCCTGTGCCGACTTCCTCCAGGCGAGGGTGGCCATGATTAATGACGACGTCGTGAAGTGTCCGCTGTGCGGCGGATTCACCCACATCGAAAACGCGGAACTGCTCGAAGCGCTCAAGCAGCCACGAATTCGCGAGCAGATTGAAAAATACGTTACAGAACTGTTGAAGTCCCCGGTCGACGAGTTAACGACGGTGGGCGCGACGCAGGCGGGGCGCGATTTCCAGAAGGATGTGCACAGCTGGAATCCGTGCGTACCGATGTGGCGGCGCAGCCCGAAAGAGTGATTACCGCACGCGGCTATGGAGATCGAGGCACGACTCTACGCTCACCGCACTCCGTGACGGCAATCACTGTCCGAAAGCCCGCCCCCGCTTATATCCAAGGGTATGGAAGCTGTTTGGTGGCGGCTCTGCCCGCCGCAAGGAGGTGTGCCATGCCCGCCTTCACGCAGGTTTCCCGTCTTTCCCTGAAAAACATCCTCTTCCCTACGGATTTCTCTGACGCATCCCAAGCCGCGCTACCTTACGCGCAATCGCTTGCCAAGCTTTATGGTTCCACCATTCTGGTGGCGCACTCGATTCCTGCCGAGCCACACCAGGCGGTCCCGATGGACCCGTTTCCTGCACAAGATAATCTTGCCTGGCAGGACGCCCGGCAGAAACTTGAATCCTTCAGTAAAGTCCCAGCCTTCTCCGCCATCCCCACGAAGACTCTTCTTGACAGAGGCGATGTCGGGGATGTGATCGCGGGGATGATTCGTGAGGAAAACGTTGATCTCGTTGTGCTCGGGACACATGGCAGACGCGGACTCAGCAAACTCATCCTTGGCTCGAGCGCAGAGAAGATCTATCGTTCGGCGAGTTGTCCCGTGCTGACGGTCGGGCCGAGAGCGCATGGATCGAAGAAATGGAATTTGCGCCGAATCCTTTGTCCGGCGGATGTCAGCGAAGACCCGCAGCCGGTTGTGAACTACGCGCTCTCATTGGCAGAAGAGAATCAGTCGGAGTTCATTCTGCTGCACGCCATTCCTTTAGTCCCTTGGCAGCATCACGAAGAGATGCGAGAGATCTCGCGCCGTGCTCTTGAGGAACTGATTCCGGAGCAAGCCAGGGACTGGTGCGTACCTCAGGGTGTCGTGCGCTGGGAGCATCCGGCTGAAGCGATCTTGCGAGAAGCGCAGGAGAAGGAAGTTGACCTGATCGTGATGAGCGTGCACCGGACACGAATGTCGCCGCTCTCCACGCATTTGCCGTGGCCAGTGGCGTCAAAGGTCGTCGGCCAGGCGCCGTGTCCGGTACTGACGGTACGAATTTAGGTTTTCATAAAGGCCCGGCGCTGCGGGTCATAACAGCAGCGTGGGCGTTATTCATAGTTCGGAGGGAATCATGGTAAGCAAGCAGCAGGCGCTGGATTATCACTTGGGATCCCGCCCGGGAAAAATCGAAATCACACCGACCAAACCGTGTCGAACCCAGCGTGATTTGAGTCTGGCGTATACGCCGGGCGTGGCGGAACCCTGTCTGGAGATTGAGAAGAATCCTCAAGACGCGTTCAAGTACACGGGCCGCGGCAATCTTGTGGCCGTGTTGAGCAACGGGACGGCAGTGCTTGGACTGGGCGATATCGGAGCCCTTGCCGGCAAGCCGGTGATGGAGGGAAAAGCCGTCCTCTTCAAGCGGTTCGCCGATGTGGATGTATTCGACATCGAAGTGAACTCGCACAATCCGGACGAGATCATCAAGCTCTGTCAGTTGCTCGAGCCCACCTTTGGCGGGATCAATCTGGAGGACATCAAAGCCCCGGATTGTTTCTATATCGAAGAAACTCTGCGCAAGACCATGAAGATTCCGGTCTTCCACGACGATCAGCATGGAACCGCAATCATTTCTGGCGCGGCGCTATTGAATGCGCTGGAGGTTGTGGGGAAAGACATCCGCAAAGTTCGTGTCGTGTTTAACGGGGCGGGTGCAGCCGGGATCGCCTGTGCCGAGCACTATGTAAGGCTTGGGGTCAAACGCGAGAACATCATCCTCTGCGACACGAAGGGCGTGGTTTACAAGGGACGCAAGGACGGGATGAATCCGTACAAAGAGCGCTTTGCCCAAGAGACGGAACTGCGAACCCTGGCTGAGGCGCTTGCGGGAGCTGATGTGTTCGCTGGACTTTCTGTGAAGGGAGCAATCAATAGCGAGATGATACGGTCCATGGCTCCGGACCCGATCGTCTTTGCCATGGCGAACCCGGATCCTGAAATCACGTATGAAGAGGCAAAGGCCAGCCGGAGTGATGTGATTGTTGCCACCGGGCGCTCGGACTATCCCAACCAGGTGAACAATGTACTGGGATTCCCGTTTATTTTCCGCGGCGCACTGGATGTCCGCGCAACGGCGATTAACGAGGAGATGAAGCTGGCGGCCACGAAAGCGCTGGCAACTTTGGCGAAGGAAGACGTTCCTGACTCTGTCTGTCGCGCATATGGAGTGCCGCGCCTCCAGTTTGGCCGCGAGTATTTGATCCCCAAGCCGTTCGATCCGCGCGTGCTGATGTGGGAGGCATCCGCTGTCGCGGAGGCGGCAATGAGCACTGGAGTGGCACAGGAACCGGTCAATCTCGATACTTATCGCGCGCAACTCGAGCGCAGACTCGGCAAGGCGTATGAAGTATCGCGCGCCATGATCCACAAGGCACAGATCAATCCGAAGCATGTCGTATTCCCCGAGGGCGATAACGAGAAGATTCTGCGGGCCTGTCACATGCTGGTTGAGGAGAAGATTGGCCAGCCGATCCTGCTCGGCGACGCAGAGATGATCCACACACGAGCGCGCGAGTTTGGCGTGGATCTCGCGAGCATGGAGATCGTCGATCCTGCCACGTCGGAACACCGCGAAGCCTACGTTCGCGAACTATTTAGTTTGCGGCAACGGCGTGGTGTGACTTTGAATGAGGCCGAGAAGTTGATGAAGGATCGCAACGTGTTCGGGTCAATGATGGTGCACATGGGCGATGCCGACGCTCTGGTCTCAGGTGTGACTCAGCATTTTCCCGATACCATCCGGCCGGCGTTGCAGATTGTTCGCATGCGCGAAGGACTGCATCGGGTGTCAGGATGCTATGCCATCATCACGCGCAAGGGAGAGGTGTTCTTCCTGGCGGATACGAGCGTTAACATCGAGCCCACGGCGGAGGAGTTGGTGGAAATTGCCCTGTGTACAGCACATATGGCACGCCGGTTCGACATCACACCCAGGGTGGCGTTGCTGTCGTTCTCCAGTTTTGGCAGCGTCGACCACCCCATATCCACCAAAGTGCGCAAGGCTGTGGAACTGATCAAATACGCCGATCCGACGTTGATCGTAGACGGCGAGATTTCGGCGGATGAGGCACTCTCCCCGGAACTGATCGGCGAGTTGTATCCCTTCAGTTCGTTGAAGGGTGGAGCGAACGTTCTGATCTTTCCCGACCTTGCTTCCGCCAATATTGCATGCAAACTGGCGGCGAAAGTCGGTGGTGGCGAACTGATTGGTCCGATTCTGATGGGAATGGCCCGTCCGGTCCACGTGCTGCAGCGGTCCGCCACAGTCGAAGAAATTGTGAATGTCGCAGCCATTGCGGTGGTCGATGCGCAAGAAAACGATACATACGCTCATCCGCATGTACATGTTTCGGAAGAGCCGGAGTTGGTAGGAGAGGACTAGAAAGCAGGGTTTCATAGATCAAGGTTTCAAAGTTCCATGTCGTTCGGCACCAAACCATCGGAAACTTTGGAAACCTTGAAATGCCTGCATCTAAGCATATGCTCGCTAAGAAGCGGGTCAGTGCATCTGGCGAACGCATCTAACGACATGCGAGACTAATCGGGCAGCGAGGAGAAACGTTCATGTCCACGCTCTGGAAGTCGCGGTACGCGAATCGTACGCTGGGAATCAAGAGTTCTGCCATCCGGGAGCTGCTGAAAGTCACGCAGCGGCCGGAGATCATTTCGTTCGGCGGCGGACTTCCCGCGCCTGACGTTTTTCCTGTGCAACGATTCGAAGAAGCTTGCCGCAAGGTTTTGTCCGAGCATGGCTCGCAGGCTCTGCAGTATGGGCCCACCGAGGGCTTTCAGCCTTTGCGTGAAATGATCGCGCGCAACATAGCGCGTTACGGCATCATGGCGACTGCGGATAACGTCCTCATCACTTCCGGATCGCAGCAGGCGCTCGATTTGATCGGGAAACTGCTGATTAACCGTGGCGACCGCATTCTAGTAGAAGCCCCGACTTATCTTGGAGCCTTGCAGGCGTTCAATGTGTACGGCGCACAGTACGTGTCGGTCGCGGTGGATGACGACGGGCTGATCACCGAGCAGCTCGATGCGAGCCTTCGAACTGGACCGAAGTTTATGTATGTTTTGCCCAACTTCCAGAATCCTGCGGGCGTGACATTGTCAGAAGGGCGGCGTCAGCAACTCATTCTTCTGGCGGACAAATATGGGATTCCAATAGTTGAAGACGATCCTTACGGTCAGTTGCGCTATGAAGGCGAGCATATTGCCCCGCTGGTCGTGCTCGATCGAGAAAATCTGCGCCGCGACAATGGATTTACTCTGGGCAACGTCATCTACTTGAGCACGTTCTCGAAGACCCTGGCGCCGGGGATCCGGCTGGCATGGATTGTGGCCCCGGAAGATGTCATTAGCAAACTGGTGCTGCTCAAGCAGGCTGCCGATCTGCATACCTCGACATTTAATCAGCACGTGGCTTACGAGGTGGCGCGCGACGGTTTCCTCGACCAGCATGTCAAGTTGATCCGCCAAGTGTACCGGGAGCGTCGTGACGTGATGCTACAGGCGCTGCGCGAGTACTTTCCGCATGAAGTCACCTGGACCCATCCAAAGGGAGGTCTCTTCCTCTGGGTCACAATGCCCGAAGGCACAGAGTCGAAAGCGCTGTTCCAGGCGGCGTTGGCCGAAAACGTGGCTTTCGTGGCTGGCGACAGCTTCTATGCCAACAACGGCCACGAGGGCGGGCGCCACATGCGGCTGAACTTCTCCCATTCCGATCCGGAACAGATTCGCGAAGGCATTCGCCGTCTATCGGTTGCAGTGAAGATGCAATTGCGATCCCCGCATGTGACGCAGTAGCTGCTTCGGGTAGTCAGCACTCAGCATTCAGTAAAACCAGCAGTGCTGCGCTTTTCGTGATTTCCGTCACACCTTCCGGTGACATAAAACACCGCCTTTCCGGGCCTTCCCTCACAGACTTGGACTAAGCAGTAGCGATCGCCTTTGAGCGTGTATGCTGCGGCCGGGCGATGCCGGCCGGGAGGTGTCCTATGACGATTACAGTTTTCACCATCATCATCGCCGTGCTCGTGCTGGGGGCAGGATTGTTTCTCCTGCGGGCGATTCCCAGCATGCGGACGTATTTCACCTTTCGCGGAAAACGGCTGGTCACGTGTCCGGAGACGCACAAAGCGACCGCCGTTGACGTGGCCGCAAGCGAGGCCGCCCTCGGCACTTTTTTCAACGAGCCGACATTGCGGCTGAGTCAATGCTCGCGCTGGCCGGAACGGCAAGACTGCGGCCAGGAATGCCTGCAACAGGTTGAGGCGGACCCGGAAAATTGCTTGGTCTGGAAAATTGTCGCGAAGTGGTATGAAGGCAAGAAGTGTGTGTTCTGTCACAAGCCCATCGGGCCATTGGGTCACCTAGACCACGCCCCGGCTTTACTCGGCCCTGATTTCAGGACTTCGGAGTGGAGCGAAATACTTTCTGAACAATTACCCGAGGTCTTCTCAAAGTATCAGGCTGTCTGCTGGAATTGTCATGTCACCGAGACGTTTCGTCGGCTGCATCCTGAAATGGTCGTGGACAGGCCGGCGGAAACAAAGCGCGTGATCATGTAGATGCACAATCGCTCTCGTTGACAGCGTGGACGGGAATGCGGAGTCGTCCTACTTCGAGTCAGCGGATGCCGCTGACGCCCGCTTCTTGCCAGAAAATTTCCGCTGGATATCGGGCCAGAATTCGTCAAACAGCCCGCCCATCGTCCCGTACCCGAGCGCAATAGCGGCCCTGCTCATCGTGAGTCCTACGCCCCGCTCACTTTCATAATAGACAGGGATCGCAGGACTGGTCGCCGTTGCCGGAATTACCCGGGCCAGTGATTTGCCGGGGTAGTAGAGGTTCGAAATCGCTCCGCTTGTGAAGGCTCCCAGCACATTGGAGAAGTGAAACATTCGGCCACCGCTGTCGGTGTGGCACACAAATTCTTGTTTAACGCTGTAGAAGGCCCGCCTTGTGAAACGCCCCTCACCGAGGCGGAAGTAGCGAGGGTCCTCTTTGAGCAACACCGGATAGGCATAGTTGCTCCAGAATCCTGAGGAGACCTGGTCGGCGAAGGCGGCACCAAATCGTTTCGCGTAGCCTTCCGCACCTTGTCCGTATGCAGGAAACTCATCTTGTGCCTGACTGAGTCCCGCCTGCAAGCCAACCACCCCCACAGTGACAGGGTCGAAAGCGGACTTTACGAAAAGATGAAACTTCTCGCGAGAAGTTAAAGGCGGGGCATTCTGCCGACTGGTCACGCCAAACTGCGGCAGCACACCCATTACGCGTTGCGACTGTTCCTTGCGCTCGACTTCTTTTTCCTCCTCAGACTTTTGCTGAGAGCGAGTTGCTTCAGGCTTAGGACTGGGAGTGGGCTCTTTTTGCTGCTGAGAGTTCTGGTCCTGGGCCACTGACAGCGCGCCAGTCATCAGGATGAAAATGAGCATCCCGCGGATTGTCTTCGCAGTCACGAATCTGAGGGAGGATGCGACGTTACAGCACAGCCGATTTCGGGCCAAGCTGCGCGCTGTGCCTCGTTTTACAGAAGGGTGAAGCAGGAATTTCAATGTTGGTTGGAGCCTTCCGGTTTGGCCTCGTTGGTTTTATGCGACAGCTTGCGATGGATATCCGGCCAGAATTCCTTCACTGCGATCGTGATCGCATCCAGCGACAGTTGTGTTTCCCATGTGGCGAGCGTGTTCGGCAGAGTACGCTCCGACGCCACGAACAAATGAGGGTTCGTGGGCGTGCTGAGAAAAGTGCTCCGCGGATGATAGCTGTAGGTTGAGATTCCGGCGGCGATGGCGCTGCCGAAGACTTCCGAGTAATTGAACTGCGATTTGCCGGAGTCACTACGGGTCACAACGATCCGGCTAATGGCGTATCCGGAACGCTTGAAAAAGCCAGTTCCCCCGGACTGGTAAAAGCGGGGGTCCTGATGGAGAATCGATGGGAACACCGCACCCACCAGGAAATTCTCGACCAAGCTATCGCCCGCCGTCGATCCGTAACGCTTTCCATAGCCGGCCCAGCCCTGCCCGTAGCCCTCTTCGTTGTTTTCCGCCTGATTAATAGCCGCAAGAACTCCCCACCAGGGATATTCGAAGTAATCGAACGTTCCGAGCGCCACGACTTTGAACTTGTCCTTGGAGCTAAGAGGTGGGACCTTCTCTCGGCCCTGGAGCGTCAGGAAGTTGGGCATGGCGTAAAACAGCCGGTCATTCGAAGTGCCTGTGACCTTTCCTTTGCCTGTCTCCTGAATGCTCGACTTGTCCTGGTCTTTCTGCTGCTTGCCAGCTTGTTGCGGCCCTGCGTCCTGGTTCTTATTGGAAGCACCTGCCGGCTGAGTTTGACTGGCGCCCTCAGAGCTGGCGGACGACGGTGGTTGCTGTGCTGTCGAGGGCAGCGCAAACGCGCTGGCGAGCGTGATCCAAAGCGCAAATCTGATACCAGCCTTCATATACGGTTGTCCCCAGTTACTTCGAGTGAAGAATTCCTTGTTTCGAGGAATTGTTGCTATAGTACCAATCCGATTCGATGCGTTGGAACGCTCCTGCGTTCTATTACATTGCTTTACACAAAGTTTTGGCAAGTCTGTGACGATCCCACAACATGGTTCGAACAAATCATTTACAACTCGCCCGTTTTCCTGTGATCCTCTGTGCCCACTGTGGTTAAAGTCTTTGACCTCCGCGCCGAACACTACGAATCACGCAAAGCGAGGCGAAATACTTAAAGATCACGATGTTTTCGACGCATTACCCTAGAAGTGCAGCCCCAATTCCGCGCTCAGCGAACGCGGCGACACATAGTGCGTTCCGCTGAATGTCGAAAGAAAGTTATAAAGCGCGTACTCATTGGTCAAATTAACTGCGGTCAACTGAACGCTAACCTTGTACCGATCGCCATGGAACAAGTTGTCGTGTCCGATGGAAACGTCGAACAGATTGCGGGCGACGATACGGGCGGGATTCTTATCGTTGTTTTGCGTTCCCGGTGTCGGAACGTGAATGAGTGTCGATCCAAACTGCGAGGCAGGACAGACAAATGGCAGCGGCGTCGTCAAGGACGCATGGGTGCCTCCGCAAAAAAGTCCAGCTTGAAATTCCTGATCAGCTGTCATCGGCGCGCCATTGGCTACCATCTCGATCGCAGGTTGCCCGTTCAGCGTGGTCGATGCCGGGCAATCGTTCCCGGAATTCAGTCCGTAGCACGGAGCGGAGCCGACTACTTGGCCGCTGTCATAGCGCCAATTGAAGGCGAACCATGGGCCGTTCTTCCAGGGTTGATATTGCATGTGGGCGGAGCTGTTGAACTTTTCGTCGTGATCGATGCGGAAGGGAAATCCGTTCTGACCGACGGTGACTCCGAGACCGCCAACCTGGGGTGGGAAGAAGCGCGCCGAAACGCTCGAAAACACGAAGCTTGCGCTCAGCCCATGCAGATTCGGAACCTTTACACTTCCGGCGAATCCGGGAATCTTCGAATTGTGCCACTCAATCGGAAACGTGATGGGAGTGTTGCCCAGCACGCTGAAGTCGTACGCGTTGTGGGTGTACTTCCAAATGTATTCGCCATCGAAGACCAGATAGCGTCCAAAGGCCTGCTGCAGCCCAGCATGGAATTCGTTCCGAAAGCCGGGGTTCAAAGGCGAAGGTACGCAAGGCACGAGGGCGGCAATTACCGGGAAGTCGCAGCCGGTCGCTGACAGCACCAGATTCTCGTTGAAGGGCGATTCAAGGGTCCGGGCGTACGAAGCTCGCAGCACCGTGCTCGTTTTCTTGATGCTGTAAGCAACGCCCAGGCGCGGTTGGACCTCGTAGGCATCGGAAAGACCGTTGTAGCGATCGATGCGAAGGCCCAGATTGAATGACCAAGCACCGGCTGTGATCGTGTCTTGTCCGTAACCCGAAATCTCTTTTACGTCGGTGTGACCGCTAAAAGAGTAAGGAGAGCCGCCGCGGGTCAGGTCATACGGCAATAACGTTGTACACGGCGCCGCAAACGCGGTCTGCGTGATGGGATTGAAGCAGGGAAGTCCGTTCGGCGTGGTGAGTGTGGGTATGAGCGTCGGATCGACGACGCCCAGCGAGTCCACCTCGTTCAAGGGTGTCTGCTGATAGGTAAAGCCAAACTTCATATTGTTGATCCCGCGCACATATGCGAGATCAGTGTGCACGCCCGCATTCATCAGGCTGCGGTGCTGGCCGACGGTCGACCGCTGCAGGTTGACTGGTCCGAGATCGGAGAAGGGATTATCACTCGGGTAGTAGTGATAGTTGTCTTTCCGCACATAGGCGCCGAGGGTGAAGACTGCCTGTTGGCTGATGAGCCGAGTCCAGGAAGGCGCGATATTGAAAGTCTTGATCTGCGAGCGCTGGTCCCTCGGAGGAACAGGATTTCCCACAGGATCGACGTGTCCGATGTTCAGATCGTCGTAAGTCTGTGGAGTCTGGAACCAGGAACGCGACCACGCAAGATTCAGATGAAGGGTATCCCCGGTGGCAATCTGATAATCGACCCGGTCGAAGACATTTTCAACGTTGCCCTTATCGTGCATCACCGCAAATTCGGGCGCATCCAGGAAGCGACCGCCGTTGGTGCCATCGATCGCAATAAAGTTGCCCCATTTCGGACCACCATAGGCGAGATCGAAGGATGCATTGGTCGTGCCGAAGGAGCCGTAAGAGGTGGTTAAGGAACCAGTAGGAGTCGTGACTCCTTGTCCGGACCGCGTGCTCACCTTAACGATGAGGCTGGTCTTGCCGCCAAACTCGGCCGGCGGTGCGCCCGCGATGACTTCCATCGACTGGATAGAACCGGAAGGAATCTGGTTCGAGAACGTCTTGCTCGTCTGGTCGGAGTTTGCCTGTGAATCGACGGAAATTGTGTTCTCTGCGTGATCTCCCAATCCATGCATCATGTTGTTTGAGTCGGCCGAGACACCAGGTGTTTCAGCCGTAACAGCTGCTGCGACACCAGAAGATTGCGGCGGCATGGGAAGCCGGTCCAGTTCGTTTCGATCGACATCGCTATGGAATGTCGAATCAGTCTCCACAAGGTCGCCAGCTGATTCGCGAACGGTAACGGTTGTTGCTTCGACGGCGGCTCTCAGGGTAATCGTCAGTGCGACCGGAACATTGGAGCGCAGTTCGACATCTTGCGCATAATTGGAAAATCCACTAGCGGTAACCGTCAAATGATAGGGATTGAACGGCACATTGCTGAAGCTGAACTGCCCGGATGTGTCGGTTTCGGTCGAGCGGTCATATCCGCTGACCGGGTTGTGGATCTTGACCGTTGCGCCAAGCACAATGGCGCCGGTCGCATCCACTACGGTTCCGTTCAGGGTTGTAGCATTGCCGACCGATTGGCCCTCGGTTGCGCTCGCTACCGAGGCGCTTAGCAGCACCAAGGCGGCAAGCCGCAGCACGTAACTCCTACGCATGAATCCTCCACTCTAAAAAGGGAAAACACCTGAAGCACCGGCCCAGCATGTTGCGCTGCCGAAGGTCTTACAGGGTAGGAGGACCGCGATTGCCGAGATCGGAAAACTCGAGCCGAACGTTCGCCACTACCGCTTCTTCCTGCAGAAGACCTACGGCGGTGAAGGCCGGAGTGGTGTCGGCTGAGTTTGGAGTAGGATTGGCGGTATGCGCGACGACGCAAATCAGGCAGGACGACGAGTCTGTCTGATTCGGGTGATGGTGAACGGACTCAGCTGCGACCGTCCAGACCATCAAGGACAGGCAGAGCCATGCCGACCATTTCACCCAGAAACGCATGATTTCCCGCTTTGGAATTAGACTCAATCCAGCTTATAACGGTTATCCGCGCTACCGCAATCTTCGACAAGTTACTATAGATAGAGACAAGGGCTGGTCGTCCCGGCAGCACTCATTCTGAAGCGAGGTATACATGGCAGAACCGACGTACGAAGAACTTAAGGCTAAGCTGGCTCAACTGGAAAAAGATGTAGAAACCAAGAAACGCAGCGGAGATCTCATCTTCAAGGTAGGGGAAAAGGGCGGTGTCAGCGTCTATGGCCTTGGCCGCTTCCCGGTCACACTCTATTACGAACAGTGGAATCGCCTGTTGGGTGCCGCGAATGATATCAAGGAGTTCATGGAAGAGAACAAGTCGAAGCTGAAGCTCAAAGATCAGGGATGAACATCAAAGAAACAGCGCTAGTTTCCAATGTTCTACGGCGTGTTTCAAAATCTACAGCGTGTTTTAAAAATAGATTCGTATCAGGGCACGGCTTCAGCCGTGCCGTACGGCTCAATAAGATCGCGGGCTTTAGCCCCCGCGGGTTTCGATTGTCTGACCCGCCAATGCACTTTTGAAACACGCTCTAGACAAATTCAAGAGAATCCTGCTGGTATCGGGGCGAATCTAATTTTTTGATGCGCCTAAAACGTCTGATTAGGTTTGTCCTCGTCGTGCAGTTCATCCTGCTGCTGGCTCACCTTTTCATCTACCAGACATGGACGTTTGGGGTGCCTGCAGGTCGTACAACCGAAACGACTTGGCTGCAGGTGATCTTGGGTGTGCTCTCGGTAAGCTTCGTTGCAGCCTCCCTGCTTGCCTTCTCGCATACCGGTGCTCTGGTGCGCGCGTTTTATCGGGCGGCCGCGGTGTGGATGGGACTTCTAAGTTTCCTCTTCCTGGCAGGCGTGACGGCGTGGCTGGTGCTCGCCATAGCCACGGTTGCGCATGCGGGCTTGAACTTCCATTTGCTGGTGCAGGTGTTCTTTTCTATCGCGTTCTTGGCGGGTCTGTACGGCGTTTTCAACGCGAACTGGACACGAATCACGCGAGCCCGCGTGCGGCTTGCCAACCTGCCCGACACCTGGCGCGGACGCAAGGCAGCTCTAATCAGCGATGTCCATCTAGGACATGTCAGGAACCGTAGTTTCTTGCAGAGGCTAGTCGCGAAAATCGTGAGCGAAGAGCCGGACGTGATCTTTATTGCCGGTGACCTGTTTGACGGAACGGCAATTGACGCGAAAGAAGCAACGGAACCGCTGAATCAATTGACTGCTCCGCACGGTGTCTACTTCGTTGCTGGCAATCACGAACAATTCGGGGATGACACCAAGTATCTAAACGCGGTCGCAGCGACGGGAGTCCGCGTTCTGCAAAATGAAAACGTCAACGTAAATGGCTTGCAAGTCGTAGGAGTGCCTTACCGGGATTCGGTAGCGAACGGAGGGCTGGCGTCAGCTCTCCAGCGTGTTTCAATTGACCGAGATCGGGCAAGCATTCTTCTGGTGCACGCTCCGGATGATCCGCATGCGGCCGAAGCTCATGGGTTTTCACTTCAACTCTCTGGCCACACCCATCTTGGGCAGTTCATTCCCTGGAGTTGGATGGCGCGCCGCATCTACCGCCAGTTTGTCTACGGTTTGAGCCGAATCGGAAAAATGCAGGTGTTTACCTCGAGCGGAGTTGGGACCTGGGGACCGCCGCTGAGATTGGGATCGAATCCAGAAATTGTAATGCTGGAATTCGAATAGAAAGGCCCACGCCGCAGATTCCGTGCTTCTGGAGCGGTTTAGTACCCGGGGAATTGTCATGCTGAGCGTATCTGGAGTGCAGCGAAGCGGAACTCCAGCGCAGTCGAAGCATCCCCACCCCATAGCAACCGCCGCCAGGGCTCCTCGCTCCGCGAGGAGTGAGCGCCGAATGAAGGGTGACGTGCTTTGGATAACACGAATTTCTAAAACTGTTTTAGCCGTTTGGCCGGAAGTAACCAGTTGGGCGCTTGATACCTAAATGTGGGCGGCGTTTCGGCTATAATCAAAAAACTGTGCCCAAGTATTCCATTGTCGTTCCTCTGCATAACGAGGAAGAGAACGTAACCGACCTCTATGACCGCCTGAAGGTGGTCATGGAATCGCACGGTGAGAGCTTCGAAATCGTTTTAGTCGACGACGGTTCGACCGACCATACCTTCGCCATGTTGCGCGAAATTGCAGCTGTCGACAGCCGCGTGACGGTCGTCAAGCTGCGCCGGAACTTTGGGCAAACGGCAGGACTCGCGGCCGGGTTCGATCATGCTCGCGGCGAATACATCATCGCCATGGACGGCGATCTGCAGCACGATCCCAACGACATCCCGATGTTCCTCGACAAGATCGCTGCCGGATACGACATAGTCAGCGGATGGCGCAAGAACCGAGTCGACAATTTCTGGATGCGCCGCATTCCCTCGCGGATCGCCAACTGGATGATGGCAAAAATCAGCGGCGTTGATATCCACGATTTCGGAACCACCTTCAAGGCATACCGCCGCGACATTCTGGAGCAAGTCCCGCTCTACGGCGAACTGCACCGCTTCATTCCAGCCCTCGCATCGTGGCATGGTGCGACAATCTGCGAAGTGCCAATTAAGAACGTGAACCGCGAACGTGGCGCGTCGCACTACGGAATTTCGCGGACCTTCCGGGTATTTTTCGATCTCCTCACCATCCGTTTCCTCCTCCGTTATCTGTCGCGACCCCTGCACTTCTTCGGCGGCTTCGGCATGATGAGCATCATGGCCGGCAGCGGCGTGGTGGCATGGCTGGGCGTGGAGAAGTTCATCCGCCATCAGCACGTCATGGCCAATCATGGTCCGCTCATGATGGCTGCGTTGGGCCTCCTGCTCGGTGGATTGAACCTGCTCGCCATCGGGTTGTTGGGCGAGATGCAGGTGCGCCACTATCACGAACCAAGCCGCCGCGCGCCATATTCCGTCGACCGTGTTCTTCGTTCCCAAAACGAAGAGCACAGCGTCTCAGAGTAGAAACGTGTAGGCCCGGACGCATTCGTCCGGGCAGCAAGCGAAGCAAGCCCTCTTCCTATCCGTCACTCCACTGAGCTCCAGGCTGTCCCTTGTGTAGCCAAATAATGAAGTCCGTGGTCGGAGGAACCCCTCCGAGTTCTCGTAATCGTGTTGCATTCTGCCCGCGGTGGTAGTGACTGTGCATGGCCGCCTGCATCAACGCTTGGCGAACAGTGAGTTTCGCCGGCGGCTTGAACCACGGTACTTCAATCATTTCGGCGCGCTGCGGGTCTAGGCCGTTCAGAAAGGCATTCATTTGCGTGAGCCCTTCGCGGCCATATTTCTTCAAATCTGGCAGGTTCGCGAAATCTTCGATCTTCTTTACCTCGAACTGCTGATTTCGTGTCCCGAGCAGCCACAAGAACGCGTGCTGCACTAGGTGGATGTGAAGCAGCCTCTCGCGAATCGCCTTATCTGCCAGTGCCGCAGGGTGCGATTCGAAAGCACGCCAGTGTTCCGCGTCGGCCCATTCCTGATGGCCATAGAGTTCTCTCAGGTAAGAGTCCACGAACGCTCCTCCTCGAAAGGCTGAGTGTACTCGCCTGGTACGGGGCGGCACCCGCCAATTGCGGGCGTATAATAACCCGTTTGCGTCTTTTAGGAGTTTTCGCGCCATGGAGAGAGCCACGCAATACGAGCTACAGCTAGCTCGACGCATGTCCCGCCTCGGTACCGAAACGGCTTTTGAAGTTCTGAACAAGGCTCGAGCGCTCGAGCGTCAGGGAAAAAGCATCATTCACCTCGAGATTGGGGAGCCGGATTTCGACACGCCGGCGAACGTCGTTGAGGCCGGCGTTGACGCACTGCGCAAAGGCTGGACGCATTATGGTCCATCGGCAGGTCTGCCCGACCTGCGCCAGGCGCTGGCCGAGTACGTTAGTCGAACGCGAGGGGTTAAGGTCACCAGCGACGAGGTGGTGGTCGTCCCCGGCGGAAAGCCAATCATTTTTTTCACCATTCTATCGCTGATCGATGAGGGCGACGAAGTCATCTATCCGAATCCCGGGTTCCCGATTTACGAGTCCATGATTCGATACGTCGGCGGCCGGGCAGTCCCGATCCGCCTTCGAGAAGAGTGCGATTTCTCGCTCGATGTGAATGAACTGACGGCCTTGATCAGCGATCGCACCAAACTGATCATCTTGAACTCGCCGCAGAATCCGACCGGGGGCGTCTTGAGCCGGCGGGATATCGAGCAGGTGGCAAAGGTGATTGGCGACCGCAACATCATGGTGCTCTCGGACGAAATCTACAGCCGCCTTCTGTTCGACGGCGCCGAACATTTCTCGATTATGTCCGTGCCGGGCATGCAGGAGCGCACCATTCTCCTGGATGGATTCTCCAAGACCTACGCCATGACTGGATGGCGCATGGGCTACGGCGTGATGCGCGCGGACCTCGCCAGCCACATGACCCGCCTGATGACGAACTCAAATTCCTGCACGGCAAGCTTCACCCAAGTCGCTGGTATCGAGGCGATCAAAGGCGATCAGAAATCGGTTGATCATATGCGCGACGAGTTTCAGCGCCGTCGGGACATGGTTGTCGCTGGTCTGAACAAGATCAAAGGCTTCTCGTGCCGCATGCCCAAAGGCGCGTTCTACGTGTTTCCGAATATCACCAAGACTGGATGGAAGTCGAAGCCGCTGGCGGATGCCTTACTTGAGCAGGCCGGAGTCGCAGCGCTCTCAGGCACATCGTTTGGTGAGTTCGGCGAAGGATATCTCCGCTTCAGCGTCGCGAATTCGCTGGACAACCTGCAGCAGGCGCTTGATCGAGTCGATCAGTGGACGAAAAAGAATCTGTAAACCAGCGACAAGCATCTAGCCAACCGTAATTGTGGTGTTAAAGCGCTGGTTACCCTGTGATTCCCCGTGTCTCCTGTGGTGAAAGCCGTTGGCTGTTGCACGGTTATCGCGGGTCAGGGCGCAACACTCAAGGCTCACGATTTCCGACGCACTACGTTAGTATTCTTGCGGATTCCTCATGCCGACCACGAAAACTCCGAAGACTCCCAAATCCAGTCGCCCACAAGCTCCGGGCTACGGCTTCCCCGAGGGAACCAAAGGACTGCTAGCCTGGTCCTGGGCCGAGCAGCGCCTGAAAAAATCGCACAACTACTGGATCACGACCGTCAGGCCCGACGGTTCCCCGCATGTGATGGTGGTCTGGGGCATGTGGCAAGACGGCCGCTTTCTCTTTAGCACCGGCAACAAGTCGCGCAAGGCGCAAAACCTGGCGCAGAATCCGCACTGTGTCGTCTCCACCGAGCATGCTCACGAAGCCGTCATTGTAGAAGGTGTTGCCGAGATCTCCGACGTAGCCGCCCGACGCAAAATGATTCCTGCTTACGAACGCAAATACGACTGGGATCTTTCGAAGATGAAGGATGACATGCTCTCGATGAAGGAGCCCGTGTTCGCAGTGCGTCCCAAGGTCGTCTTCGCACTATGGGAGAAGTACTTCCAGACGAAATCCACGCGCTGGCGGTTCGAATAGCGCCGTACAGGTATCCATGGGTCAACTAGAACCGTTACTTTCGTTACCGCGGCAGAACCCGTTGGTGTATCTGACGTTGAGCATGTCCCACCTATAATTTCCATTAAGCCACACAAATTGTCGTTCGTGTGCAGCGGTGGA
Organism: Candidatus Sulfotelmatobacter sp.; assembly: GCA_035264195.1. Taxonomy (GTDB): domain Bacteria; phylum Acidobacteriota; class Terriglobia; order Terriglobales; family Acidobacteriaceae; genus Sulfotelmatobacter. The sequence goes on from DATFQQ010000187.1 coordinate 19,907, forward strand.
CTCCGCCGCTCCAGCGCGAAGTTGTGGCCGGGCACCCTGTTAGAAAACCATGGAAAAATCAGGCCACTCAAAACAGCCGGGCACACTCTGGATCTACAATCCGTGGCTCGACTTGATCGTGGGTTGCGGTGCGTGGTCACTCCCACTTTTGCTGATCGCTTATGCCGTGCTGGCTTCGAGCGCGCGCACCTGGTCCATCCTCTTCTATGGGCTTGCCATCTTCTGCAATTACCCGCACTACATGGCGACGATTTACCGCGCCTATCATCGCGCGGAGGATTTTGAAAAGTACCGCATCTTCACAGTGCATACGACTGTGTTGGTTGTGCTGACACTTGTCGTGTCGCACTACTGGGTGTCGCTCTTACCGTGGATCTTCACCATCTACTTGACGTGGAGTCCTTGGCACTACAGCGGGCAGAACTACGGCCTGTTCATGATGTTTGCGCGGCGCGCCGGCGCGAAGCCGGATAAGCGGACGCGCAGTGCCCTGTACGGAGCATTCATCGTTTCCTATCTGGTCCTGTTTCTTGGGTTCCATACTGGACCCTCGACCGATCCTCTCTTCGTGTCGATTGGAATCCCCGCCATCGTAAGCCGCTGGGAGCAGATCATCCTTCTTGCTGCTTTCGTGTTGTTTTCTCTGTTTGGACTCTTTCGCCTTGCCCGACAAACCGGATTGAAGCCCTTGCTTCCGTCTTTCACCTTGTTCTCGTCACAGTTCTTGTGGTTTCTGCTTCCTGCGGCAATCTCTCTGTTTAAGCATCTCGATATACCCCAAAGCCGTTACAGCAACGGCGTACTGGCGGTGATGCACTCGGCGCAGTATCTCTGGATCACAAGTTACTACGCCCGGCGCGAAGCGGTTAGCGAAGGCGAAAAGACACAGCGGAACTGGCGGCCTGTGGCGTATTTCGCCGTCCTCGTGGCCGGAGGAATTGCGTTGTTCATCCCCGGGCCGTGGCTGGCGAGCCGGGCATTCCATTTCGACTTGACCACGAGCTTCCTGATCTTCGGAGCTCTGGTGAATATTCACCATTTCATTCTCGACGGAGCGATCTGGAAGTTACGCGATGGACGGATTGCGTCTCTTCTGCTGAATTCCAAAGAGAAGGTCGAAAAGGCGATTACGGGTGCAGGTGGGTCGGTAGCGTCGAGCGTGCGCTGGTTGGCAGGAGACACGCCTGGTGCGCGGCGCTTGCAGGTGAGTGCTGCAGTGTTGTTGTTGGTTTGGGGAACCGTTGACCAGGTGCACCATTATCTTGCGCTCCGCAGTGAGGATATGCCTTCGCTGCAGCGGGCGGCGGTTCTCGACGCGTTCGACAGTCAATTGCAGATGCGTCTGGCTCATAAGGAACTGGAAAGCGGAAATTCTGAGCAGGCCGAATCAGCTTGGCGGCGAGCGATGCAAATCAGTCCTTCGGATCCTGATCCCAAGCAGGCCTTGCTGAAATTCCTGGTTGAGCAGAAGCGGTTCGATGAGGCTCTTTCTCTTGCCGAGGTGTCCCTGAAATACAGCCCGAATGATCCGAATCTGCTGGTCAATCACGGGATTCTGTCGCTGCGGTTTGATCATCCTGATCGGGCACTCGAGGATTGGAACCAGGCGCTGAAGATCGATCCAAACCAGACGCTGGCGCAGTTGTATTTGGCGAACGAACTGGATCGCGAAGGCAAGCCACTGGAGGCGGCGGCGCACTATCGGGGATTTCTGGAGCAGATCAGCCGCTCGGACGGCCGAAAGAAGCCTGCCCCAGAGCTACTAATTGGGATCGTTTTGCGCATGGCGGATTGCCAGATGCGTTCCTCTCAAACCGATCTGGCTTTGAAGTCATACCATATGGCAGGAGCGCTTGCTGCGCAAACAAAGCTGCCGAAGCTGGAGAGCGTGGCGGCCGTAAACGAGGCGGAGCTGCAGGCGAAGGCTGGCAAACTGGATGAGGCGCTGGCGTTGTATCAAAAGACATTGCAACTGGATGCGTCAAATGGAGACAATTCAGCGAGCGCACTGGATTGGTTTGCATACGGGCGGTTCCTCGATGAGTCGGGATTCTCGGAACGGCTGGCTTATGCATGTCTCCTGAAAGCCCAAGCGGTGGCCAAGACGTCATCCAAATCGCCGCTCCCGGAATTGGCAGTAGAGACGACGTCCAGGTTAGAGAAGCAGTTGGGTCCGGCGGCGGTCTCGGTTCGGCGGAATCCGGAGCCCCTGCTGCAAGAAGCAATACAGTTGCGCCGATAAGACACGAAGGGGCATCTTTGCATCCTAGACAGTATTTGACAGTACTGATTTCTGTGCTGAACAATTAGCCATCTAGTCATCCCTGCAATTTCATTTTCTGTACTCCGAGGAGGAGAGTGTATGGCCGATGAAGGCGGACAGGTACCAATGGAAAATCAATCGAATGCGGGCAAGTGGATTCTGATACTACTGGCGATCGCGGTGGTAGCAGTGGCCGGATACGCGCAGTACACGAATCATCTGGCGATCCAAAAACTGAATGGTGACCTTGCTAGCAGTCAAGCAGAGGTCAAGGAGCTGCAAAACCGGATGCAAACGTCAGAGGCTCAGGAAGAGACTCTGGCCCGGCAGGCCGGTATGACCAAGAAAGAACTGGCGCAGCGAACCAAGGAACTGCAGGCTGAGCAAAAGGCGGCCGAACAGCGCCTCGCAGAGCAGCAGAAAGCGTCGATCACCGCCGTTACCGGCGATATCGCAGGCGTCAAGACTGATGTCGGTGGGGTTAAGACCGACGTGGCTTCCACGAAAGCCGACCTCGAAGCCACCAAGGCTAAGCTGCAGAGTACCGTGGGCGACCTGGGAGTCCAGAGTGGACTCATCGCCACGACTCGCTCTGATCTTGAAGTGCTCAAGCACAAGGGCGACCGCAACTACTACGAATTCACCCTGCTGAAGGGCGCGAAGCCGCAGCCGGTCTCGACCGTCAGCCTGCAGCTCAAGAAGTCCGATCCGAAGAAGGGCAAATTCACCTTGAACGTCACTTCGGACGACAAGACGCTGGAAAAGAAAGATCGCAATATCTCAGAGCCGATTCAGTTCTACTCCGGTCGCGAACATCTGTTATTTGAGCTCGTGATCTGGACCGTCGACAAGAACAAGGCTACGGGATACCTGAGCACCCCCAAGAATGCTCCCGTACCGGTAACAGCGGGAGGAGTATCGGGTAGCGGCAATTGAGCAGCATGTTCTTTCCCGGCGCGCACGTGCTGTTGCAGATCGTGCTGCGCACGGGCGTGATCTACCTGCTGGTCCTGATCGGCGTACGTCTCAGCGGCAAGCGTGAGGTCGGACAAATGACCCCGTTCGACCTCACCCTGCTGCTTCTTCTTTCCAATTCCGTACAAAACGCGATGACCGGCCCCGATACATCTCTGGCGGGTGGCGCGATTGCGGCCTGCACATTGCTCGTTCTCAACTACTTCGTTGCAGAAGTCTCCGGAACCAATCGGCGCTTTCGGCGCATGATCCAGGGCCAACCGTCTCTTTTGGTCCACGATGGCAAGGTGATCGAAACGCACATGGCCAAAGAGCACGTCAGCATGGACGAACTGCACCGAGCGCTGCGCGAACACGGGATCAACAGCGTCGATCAGGTCGCGCTATCGGTGCTTGAGGTGGATGGCTCAATCTCCTGCCTGAAGTACGACGAGATCAAGCCGGATGCGAATACGCATCTGGTGAGGAGAAAGGGCATTCAGAAAAAGTAGAGGTGAACTCCGGATGCCCTCTGCTTCTGGCAATTCTTTTCCCTTTTCGCAAAATCTAGCGCGTTCCGGCTTGAAGTGCCAGTTCCTGCGGCAGCTTCGGTTTTACCCGTTGAGCAGTGTCGCTAAACCACCTCAGCGAATAATCGCCGCGCGAATGAGGTGGTCTAGTTTAGGAAATTCTTGGTCCATATAGGCGTTGCCGCCTTCGAATAGTTTGTCCTGATGTCCGGCACGCATCCCACTGCCGGAGTTTTCTCCGTAACCGCCGTAGAGCTTTTCCACAACATCCCAGCCTTCAACAACCTTGCCGAACGGCGCAAACGCGGGCTCGGAATCGTTGACAGCCGAGTTGTCGCGGAGGTTTATGTAAACCTGCGTGGAGCGTGTTCGCGGGCCGGTGTTGGAAAACGCGATATAACCCGGTTTGTTGTGGACCTTGAGGGTATCGTCCGGAATGGTTTTATGACGCCAAGCTTGCGCAAGCTTGGGATCGCCGGCGATACCAAACTGAACCCAACGCCCGGGAACAACTCGGAAGAAGCGCGAGTTGTCGTAATAATGCTCGCGGACCAGTTCGTAAAAGCGGTCGGCACCTTTCGGTGACCAATCGCGGTGTGTCTCGATGACGAAGCTTCCGGCAGTTGTGTCGATCCGCGTTCGGAAGACAGCGGGCGCATGCGAAGAATGGAACAGAGGGAAAGCAAGTAGCACCGCGAGAAAAAGCTTCATCCGATCTGGTGTAGCGCGACTGTCTTGTGACAATTAAGCATCGACTCAGCCAATGCCAATCGCCAGTTGATGACAAATCCCATCGCACTCACTAGCGGAGCGATAGCACCACAATGCAGGCCGCCGCCAGCCCAATCGCGCCTCCATAGCCTCACTGTCTTACTCAGTGGCCAAAAACTTAACATCAACCGGCGAGGGTAGATCCAAGACCTTCCCGGTGGGAGTGAGTTTGCCGGTTTGTTGGTCGATCTTGAAAATGACGATGTTGTTGGACTGCTGATTCTCCGCGAATAGCAGCGTCCCCGTCGGATCGATCTCAAAGCTGCGGGGCGTCTTGCCCTGTGTAGATGCGTACTCGACCGGTGTCAGCGTGCCTCTGGAACCATCGATCGCGAATACCGCGATGCTATTGCCATCGCCGCGGTTTGAGGCGTACAAAAACTTCCCGGACGGATGGACCGCAATTTCCGCGTCTTCGATGTCTCCTTTGAACCCCTCAGGCAGCGTCGAAACGGTCTGCAACGTGTGCGGCGTGCCCGTGCGGGAGTCAATCGAGAAGACAGTAACGGTGCCCTTCATCTCGCTGACAACGTAGGCAAACTTCCCCGATGGTGCCAGAGCGAAGTGCCGTGGGCCGGACGCCGGATCAAGTTTCACATACGGCGGATCATTCGGTGTCAGCGTCCCTTTGGCGCCGTCGAACTTGTAGACAAGCAATTGATCGAGCCCAAGATCATCGACGTAGGCGAAGCGGTTGTCGGGCGAGAGATTGATGGAGTGGGCGTGCGGGCCTTCCTGGCGTTTGGGGTCGGCGCCGTGGCCAGTATGCTGGACAAAAGTTTTGGCTTCGCCGATTTTGCCATCAGCGAGTACAGGAAAGACGGCCACGCTTCCGCCCGTGTAGTTCGCGACCAGCACCCATTTGCCGGTCTTATCGACCGTGATGTAACAGGGGTCGGCGCCGCGCGATGGAACTTCGTTGAGGAATGTCAGCTTGCCAGTCGAAGAATCAACCGAGAATGCGCTCACACCTCCACTGTTGGGACCTTTGTAGTTCTGCAGTTCGTTAACTGCGTAGAGATACTTGCCATTCGGACTCAGAGCGACAAACGACGGATTCGTGGTTTCGGCGGCGAGGCCCAGATCGGTGATCTCACGACTGGCCGCGTCGTAGCGGTAGGCGTAGATGCCCTTGCTCTTGCTTCCGTCTTGCGTGTATGTGCCGACGAAGAAAAGGTACTTGCCTTGGGCCGACGCTGGAGCGGCATAACCCGCCACGACTGGAAGTAGGAGGACAACGGGCAGAAGAAGTGAAAGAAGGCGCAAAAGTCTCATCCCGCTATGGAAACCTATCCGACGGCATTTGCGCAAGCGGTTTACTTCGTCAGCACAATCGGCACAGTCTCGTTATACGGCCAGACAACGACGCTGATGGACTGCCGCTGGTTGAAGTCACTTAGCGGTTTCTCGTAAGCGACGATGATGGTTCGCTTCACACTCTGCCCCGGCTCGAGCCTCGTTTCGGGTGCGAGCGCGGGTTGGGCGCCATTCTTCAGGTCAGGAAAGGCCTGAAAGTAGCGGTCGAAGTCTACGGCCGAGACCGCATCCGCCTTGGCATCGCCACTGGGAGCTTTCATCGAGCTTTGAATCTCGCGGACGTAGAGGGCCTTCTCACTCCCGTTATGCAGCGTGAAGGTCAAAGCAGCCATAGTTGAGTTCTGGCCGGGAATCTCCACTGCAACCACATTGTCCAGAGAGCCAGCCCCCTGCGGCTTGGCGCGCTTGAGAAAGGACGCGATCAGAACAACCACCAGCACCGCTCCGACAGCAATCAGAACGATCTTGGCCGGCGGAAGGTTCTTCTTCGCCGTGCCATACTCTTCGCCAATGTTGATCGTCGGACCTGCCGGAGCTGTGGGCGCATCCGGCTGCGCGGGCGATGTGGAAGGCGTTGCGCCAGAAGGAGCCTGAGGCGGAGGCGTTGGGGCAGGTTCAGACATAAGTTCTCCGTGCTTGGCTGATTCTACGCCCCTGCGACCACGCGCGTACGACTAGCCTTTCTACTTCTCCTCCGCGACCGTCGTTGGAATCTCGGCGACTACCTGCAAATCGCGATCTCCGCTATCCCAGACCTGCTCCCGCACTGTTCGAGGCATGATGACGCACCCATGAGACGCAGTACCGGGAGCACTCTTTGAGTCGCCATGCATAAGAAAGCCACTGCGGCCGAAGGTTTCTGTTTCGTCCTTCGGAGTCAGCCGCAAGACGTAGGGACCATGTTCGGGCGTGTTTACTGGTGGTCCGGCAATTGTCCAATCTCCCTCCGGAATAGGACCGACGTTTCGGACGGATTGCATCTCGGGGTTATTCTTTCCCTCTCCGGCTCCGGAATAGCCGGTTGCCACATGCTGCCCGTCCTGGTGGAGTTCACCCGTTTTTTGGGCATAGGTCCACGCCTGCGAGTTGATTTCGATTGCGGTCTCTGGTTCGGTGGGCTCGTGTGAATTCAAGATTAGGCTCCTTTGCTGAGTTTTCGAGCTCAGTATGGGAGTCTGAAAATCGAGGGTAAAGGTTAAGTGAACATCCAGGAAATAAAATCTGTGGAAATCGTAAGAGCGTTGTAACTTAACAACTTACCACGCATGTTTCATGGCTTTGGCGAACTTCTGAGGCGGCAGCGTGTTCAGAACGTCGTCCATTGTCAGCCATGCGCGCCGAGCCTGCAGCACCCCGAAGCGGATTTTTTCCATGTGCGAGGTGTGATGCGCGTCGGTATTAATCACGATCTTTACTCCATGCTGCTTCGCCTGCCGTAAATGAACGTCGTTCAGATCGAGGCGGTCGGGGTAGGCGTTCAACTCCATCGCCACCTTGTGCTTTGCCGCGGCGGTGAGCACCGCGTGCATGTCGAACTGATATCCGTCGCGGCGAAGCTGGATGCGGCCCGTCGGGTGCCCGATGATTGAGGTGTTTGGGTTCCCAATCGCCTTGAGCAGACGATCAGTCATCTTTGCCGGTTCCTGATTGAATACCGAGTGCACACTGGCGATGACGACGTCCATCTGGGCGAGTACATCGTCGGAGAGGTCGAGGTCGCCGTCTGCCAGGATGTCGACTTCAATTCCAGCGAAGACGGTGATGCCATCGAATTTCTTAGCCGCCTCGCGGATGCGCTGAATGTGTTCAATGGCACGCTTGTCGTCGAGGCCGTTCGCGAAAGCCAGGTTCTTCGAGTGATCCGTGATGGCCATGTATTTGTAGCCATGCCCCTTGGCAGCCTCGACCATCTCTCCGATCGTATTCTTGCCGTCGGTTTCAACGGTGTGCATGTGAACGTCGCCCTGTAGATCTTCTTGCGTGATCAGCTGGGGCAGGGAATGGCTCTGTGCGAGATCGATTTCTCCGAGATTCTCACGCATCTCCGGCGCAATATAGTCGAGCTTGAGCTTGCTATAGATTTCTTCTTCGGTGCGGCCGGCGACCGGTTTTTCTCCTTCAAGCGTGGCGAGGCTGTATTCATTGAGCGTATATCCCATCTTGAGCGCTCGCTGGCGCAGGGCAACGTTGTGCGCCTTAGACCCCGTGAAGTACTGCATGGCAGCGCCGAACGATTCCGGCGGAAGAAGCCGCACGTCGACCTGCATCCCACCGCGGAGATGGAAGCTGATCTTGTTATCGCCGCTAGCAATGACATCCATGATCGGCGGATATTTCGCGATATATGCAATCGCTTGCTGACGACCTTCTTCGCTGCAGCACGCCTCGCCAGTGACCAGGATGTCGAGGTCGCCAACCGTTTCGCGTCCGCGGCGCAGCGACCCGGCGGGAGTGATCTTGTCGATGCCCTTGAATTGCTTAATGTAGGCAGTCAGTTTCTCACATTCGAGTTCAGCAGCGTCAATCAGGAATCGACCACCGATGCGGCGATAATCCTCGATCGCCTTTAGCAGCTTCGCTTCATGCTTCTCGCCCATTCGCGGCAGGGTGCGGATCTTTCCTTCGCGCGCCAGCTTCTCCACACCATCGACATCGCTCACCTTGTACGAACTCCAGATAAGAGCAATCGTCTTTGGACCAAGGCCCTGGATCTTCAATAGCTGCAGCATCGACGGATGGTACTTCTCGAGCAATTCGGCCTGCGCCGAGAGCTTGCCAGTGCTAAGCAGTTCTTTGAGCTTGTCGAGCATTCCTTTGCCGACGCCAGAGATGGCGAGGACTTGCTTAGGTTCATCGATGATGTCTTTGATCTGCTGAGAATGATTTTCAATCGCCTGCGCGGCATTCCGGTACGAGCGAATGCGGAACGAATCCTGTCCATCGATTTCCAGCAGGTCGGCAGTCTCGAAGAGAACATTTGCGATGGCCTTGTTATCCATGGAAGAAACAAGGGTAAATCAGATTCGGCGGGAAGGGCTACAGGATGCGCTGTCACACAGCGGTGGCGGAATTCGGTTCGGGTTCGTCATTCTGTTTTTCCCAACCCTTACGAGCCCTAATCACGCACCACACAAGGAACGCAATGTAGGTAGATCCGGAGACGAGTTGCCGAAAAAAACCGCTTCCCAACAAACCTGCCTCGACAGCGAATAAAACAGACAAGGCGGTAACGCCCAAAACAAATTGAGGACGGTTCAAGTCCTTGCGAACCGTCCACTTTCCCGGCATGCTTCCGAAGAAAAATGCTGGCAAAAGAAACAAAACAATATCTGCGCTGTTTCCGAAGAATTGATTGCTGGTCGCAACGATGCCGAAACCACTAACAACTGCAAACTTTAGAAATGCCTCGCGCCATCGGCGCCAACGCAACGCCTGGATCATTTCAATCAGTAGGAATCCAGCAAGAATCGCAGCGAACGCGATGTCCCTATGTACAACGAACCCGGGAAAGAAACGTGCTGTGAAAAGGTCGAGCAAGTAGATCGCAAGCCTAAATGCAAAGTATCCCAAGACGAGGGGCGCGGCGAGAGCAGAGACAAGGAGGACGCCGAGAAGCACGTTGACAGTAGTTTCCCGTCGGCTCATGGCAAAATGATATTCCTCTCCTCCGTGCTATGCCATCTCCGAATTCGGGCCCTGCTAGTTCTAAGCTGCCTTAATGACGTTCGCAGCCTGAGGGCCTTTCTGGCCTTCAGTTATTTCAAATTCAACCTGATCACCCTCCTGCAAGCTCTTGTATCCTTCTGAACTGATCGCGCTGTAGTGAACAAAAACGTCCGGCCCATCTGCGCGCCCGATAAAGCCGTATCCTTTCGCGTTATTGAACCACTTTACGGTTCCTTTCAAGCGTTCCACGAGCCCCTCTTTCTGCACGTCCCTTCATGGGGCGGACGGACGTGCCCGCAGTCATTGAGATGCATTTTGAAGCTCAGGGTTTTGTAGTGTCAAGGAAATGCGCAGCGCCCGCTGGCAGAAGATTTCGCACAACCAAAGAAAGTGCTATAGGCAACTTAATAAGTTTTGACAGTTTCTCCGACGCAGTTATTCTGCGCGTTTCATGTGATCGAGCCACAACACGGAGGAAATTGTTTTCCCATCGCGGATCGATCCTTTCAGAACCATGTTGATCGCTGTGGGCAACGGGACCATTCGGTGATGAATGATTTCGTCCTCTTCGGGTTCGGCTTCTCCTTCTCGCAAGCCCGTGGCCATGTAGACGGCCATGGTTTCGGCGACGAACCCTGGACTGGCGTAGAACTTCAGAATGCGGCGCCAGTGCTTGGCGCGGTATCCCGTTTCTTCAATCAGCTCACGCTTCGCAGCTTTCAGTTCGTTCTCTCCAGGATCGATGCGGCCCGCGGGTATTTCCCAGAGATAGTCTTTCGCAGCATGACGATACTGACGTTCGAGCAGGATGCGAGGTGTCGCGTTCGAATCGTCTACGGCCAGCACCACAACCGATCCGGAATGATGGATCAGATCTCGTCGCACCTTGATCCCCCCGGGTTCGATGATGTGATCGGTCGTGACCCAGAAGACAGGTCCGCGATATGCGGTCCGCGAAGAGATGAGGCGAGCCTTTGCTCGCCGGCTGGAACGACCCTTGATTGATGAAGACGATTTGGCCATGCAGACAATATAAAGCAGGCCACTTCAACAGAATGTTACTGCGCGACTTCCTGGCGCAGCTTCTTCGATAACTTTTCTACCTTCTTCAAGTTTTCCGCGAGGTCCCTGGTCAGCATACCTTTTTGCAATTGCTGCAGATCTGACTGCAGAGAGATGTCCAGTGCAGACAAGTGCTCGGTATCTTCATGAATGGTCTGAAGTCTGACTGCCCTGAGGTCGGCCTCGCGAGGTGGCTCGGGTCTGACGCTGGGAGGGAGCGCCCAATTTCGGCCCGGAAGCTGCGGTGTGATCATGCCTGATTGCTGGGTCAGTGCTGGGACGGTGAGCAAGCTTACAAGTAGAACCACACGGGCGGTTGGCACCTGAACCTCCATCCGGCTGGACTCAAAACATGACGGCGAGCGAGTGTATAGCGGTCTTGTTGAAATTCACAGAGAAATACTGTGTTTTGTTTCCCCGTTTATTTCCAGCCATTTGGCGGTTATGCGTTCTGTTATGCTGCCGGACATGAAGCGCAGGCCGAGCGTTGCGATCGTCGGGCCGGGGAATCTGGGCGCCGCGCTTGCAGTCTCGTTAAGGGGAGCTGGCTATGTGATCGAGGCCGTGATCGGTCGTCAACTGCCACCATCGTTGAAACGTGCGAAGGAATTGGCGGAAGAAGTCGGTACTCGCGCGCAGGCCAGTTTTGAGCATTCGAAAGCAAAGATCGTTTGGCTAACCGTGCCGGACAGGGACATTGCAAGTACATCGGCTGTTCTCGCCAAAAGCCTGAGCAAGGGAAGAGGATTGATCGCCTTTCACTCGAGTGGAGTTCTTAACAGTGACGAGATGGAGGCATTTCGCAAAAAGGGAGTGGCACTTGCTTCGGTCCATCCATTGATGACTTTCGTCCGTGGTTCAAGACCTTCGCTGGTGGGTGTGCCGTTTGCAATTGAAGGAGATCGCCGCGCCGTTCGCACCGCGAGGCAGATTGTGCGGGACTTGGGAGGGCAGCCTTATCAGATACGGAAGAAGGATAAAACCGCCTACCACGCCTGGGCGACTTTTGCCTCACCACTGCTCACAGCACTATTAGTGACCGCGCAACGAGTCGCAAGGAACGCGGGCATTTCGGACTTGGAAGCGAAAAGGAGGATGATCCCGATTGTCCTGCAGACGGTTGCGAATTATGCAGCGTTTGGTGCGGATGAGGCTATTAGTGGTCCGATCGTGCGAGGAGATGTCGCAACCGTTGAGAAGCACTTACAGGCATTGCGCAAAGTGCCTGTGGCTCGTAGTGTCTATTTGTCGCTAGCGTCCGCCGCTCTCCAATACCTACCGAATAAGAAATCAGCCAGACTTAGGAGAATTCTGCAGGGGTGAGTTCCCTCAGCGATTGCTGATCTGAGGATCCGTGCCGAAGAGCACTGCCCATTGCGTACCCAAGGACTGCCAGCACGGCCATGGGTATGGAGCCGGCGGTGTGAAAGGGAAGCATGAGCATTGTGCGGTTGAAAGGTTGTCCGGGCCGCAGAGAGTAGTGAACTACTAAAAGGGGAGTCGCGATGATCCATTGCCAGAACAGCGCGATCGCCCCAGCTACCAGTACCAGTCCAGCCGAACGTCCGTAAGAGAGGATAGACCGCCACGACCGGAGAACCAGCAGAATCCCAGGCAGCAAGATGATGTGGTCGTATACAGCTTGGCCCGGTAATAGTGTGATCGACGTGATCGCCAGAAGCAGGCAGGTACTCAACAAAAACATAGAGGACGTTGCAGGTGCGCTACGCGTTCTCCAGATTAGAATCAGCGACACAGCGAATAATGCAGTCCAGAGGATCGGCCCGAGTTTGGGGCCCATCGCATACGAGATCAGGGGCGGTGGAGTGTAGCTCCGGTAAGACGAAAGGACGCCGAGCCACTGCGCAATCCATCGGGGCCAAACGATCATCGAGGTTGCTGTTAGCAAGCTAGACCACACCAAGAAGCCGATGACAAAATTCCGACGTTTCTGCCATTCCGAAAAACTCCAGACCAATAGATAAGCAAGGACTAGGACAGACATCTGGGGTTTGATTAGTGTGAACGCGAAGAGGCTGCCTGCTCTGAACAGGCGATCCTTGACTATGGCGTCAAAGGATGCGGCCACTAAGAACGCCACGAGAAGCCCCGGTTGTGCGGCGAAAAGGCCTTCCAGCGCCGCATAGCTCGACAACGTGAGCATGATCAGGACCAGCAACTGTCCGCGACTCACCTGATATCCCAGAGCAGTCAGCCACAGGGGAATACTTGCAGTTGTAATTCCAGCTAATGCGACCGCAAGAGCAATGCGAACGGTCTCAAACGGCAAAAGCGATAACGGCCAGAATATGAGGTCCGTGAAAGCCGGATAAGCAAAGGCACGACAATCCGCGGGTGGATCGAAGGGGTTTCTAGGATTAAGTGGACGACCGAAAACGCCGATCTGAATCTTCCGCGTTATATCAGCGGTGTAGGGATTGCTACGATGATGCTGAGCTTCGCCGGCTGTCAGCCATATCGGGTAGAAATCGGTCCCAAAAGAGTAGCCACCGCCCAACCCTTTGCTGCTCCGCAACTGCGCCGCGTAGGGGAGGAATAGCCGGAGGTGGAAGTAGACCGTCCCTGAAGAAAGAACGAATGCCAGGAGAAGATAGATTTGAGACCTTCGCATTGAGAGAAGGGAGTTGAGCTTAGCTTGACGTAAACAGATGCCCAAGCTTCTGTTTCTTCGTTCTTAAGTACTCTTCCGCGTAAGGACTGGGCGTAACTTCGCAAGGTACCCGCTCCACGACATGCACACCAGCCCGCTCCAACGCTTCGACCTTGTCAGGATTGTTCGAAAGCAGGCGAACCCGAGTGACTCCAAGCGCTTTTAGAATCTCAGCAGGCAGGGTGAAGTCGCGATGGTCCGCTTTGAAGCCAAGCTTTTCGTTGGCCTCAACCGTGTCGAGTCCCTCGTCCTGTAACTCGTAGGCCTGGAGCTTTGCCATCAGGCCGATTCCTCGGCCCTCTTGCTGTTCATAGATCAGGATTCCCGCACCCTCGTCTGCAATCATTGAGAGCGATAGTTCGAGTTGCTGCCGGCAATCGCAGCGCAACGAGTGAAAGACATCACCGGTCAGACACTGTGAATGAACCCGAACCAACGGTGCCGTAGATTTCACATCGCCCATTACTAATGCGACAGCTTCCTCGACGCGGCGGTCAGCATCGCCTGCCGTTTGCGCCCGGAAGCCGTAAATCCTGAAGTCACCCCAACGGGTTGGAAAACTTGCAGAGGCTACCTGTTGAACTTCGTTACTCGTCACGCCCCCATTATAGCGAGGAAAATCGCCTTGCTACGGTCGCCGACAGCTTGGTGAAAGTTTTGACAAATGTGATCTGGGAGGAGAAACGCCACATAAGAACAAGAAACGCGGGGAGCTCTTGCATCAGCCACGGGCCCTAAAAGGGAAGATCGCGTCCTGCTTTGAAGCAATCGGAGTCCCGTTTCGCGTGGCCGGATGGAAATGCCAGTTCTCGAGTGCAGCCAAACACTTTGTGTCGATATCGGGTCCCAGACTCAGCAGTACAGTTTTCTTTGTGATTTCGCCGCGCTCGTCGATAGTAATCTCGATGACTTCATTGCCCGGTGCAGTCGGAAGCTGCCATGGGTAAACGACAGGATCAGAAGTGGCAATCGGCAGTGCTGGCCGGATCTCGTCGCCGTATAACTGCCCTTGAGTGAGAGTCCCGTAGCGCGCTCCGGCCTGCGCGCCATGACCGAGGGCCGAGAGAGTCTGCGTCTTCGAGTTGTCCTGCTCCTCTGCACGCACCAGCGGCGTTTCGACTGCCGATGCCTTCGCCGGTTTTGGCGGCGCCTTCCATGCCAGCTTCTGTCCCAGCCGCTCATGCTTGTAGCGTACGGTCGCAAGATCAGAAGAGCTGTGGGTGCTCTCGTCGGGAGACTTGCTCGACCAATAGAGGCGCGTCACCGAAGTGCCGTTCTCCCCGAGAGCAACCGACTGAGGATTCAGCAGCATTGGCTCCGGCGCACGCAACAACCATCCAAGTGCCAGGGCATGCAGTGCAAGCGAAACCCCCCGGAGCCAGTACTGCGAGCGTCCAGTCGCCGGATTCAGTTGCGCGAACATGACAAGCGAGTCCCCAGTCCTCCGACACCTCTAACGTTAGTTAGACGCAGAAGGAGGCGCTTCGTCAAGGTGATTTGTTTGAGACCAGTAAGCCCCGACGTCTGCTGTAGTGCGTCAAGCAAATCGACATTTACGGATCGCCGGTTCCCCCTGTGATCCTCCGTGCCCTCTGTGTTGAGACGCTTTTGTCCTCCTCGCCGACAATCCGGCCACGCAGATCGATGCGCAACGTTGAATGCCGCTATTTTCCGGCCCGAAGTTGGTGGCTTCGAATGAAGGCTGATAAAATAACCAAGCACTCCGAACCATCCGCACGGGGCTATAGCTCAGCTGGGAGAGCGCATCGTTCGCAACGATGAGGTCGTCGGTTCGATCCCGACTAGCTCCACCAATCTCTTCAATTACTTGCCGGCTTTTTTTGCCGTCATCGCTCATCGAAAACTCACTGAATTTGGAACGTTTTGGAACGCGAATCGTTCTCGACATTTTTTTCTTCCGCTCCAGCGGTCTGCAGTGCCGCTGGAACGCTTCCAACGCTTGCGAATGCCGAGAGTTTCTGCAACGCTCGCCGCTGTGAAGTCGGCACAATCTGAGCGTAGATGTCCATCGTGGTCGAGATGCGCGAGTGCCGCATCTGACCCTGCACCGACTTCGGGTCGGCGCCGGCCTGTACCATCCAAGTGGCGTGAGAGGTTCGGAGGCATCGCCAGTTTACAAACGGCAAACCGAGTTTTCGGGCCGCAGGCTGAAGATGCCGTTTGAGTACGTTCTGATCGTTCATCGGTTGACCGTCTTGCACACTCTGAAAAACCAAGGCGTCCGGCTTGTCCGATTTGACCAGTTTGTACGTGCGCCTGGCCCGACCCGCCCTGATGTTCACGGTAAGAGTTTTCAGGAGAAGGATGCGGGCGATTACGTGTGG
>DATFQQ010000188.1:0-52412 GCA_035264195.1 Candidatus Sulfotelmatobacter sp.
CTGTGTTTAATTCCTTCCTCTACCACGTGAAATACAAATGCCAACAAACCAAAGAGAAATGCTTTCCAAACCGACGATACAAGCAACGACCTGGCCTCAGTTCCTGCGCCAAGGTGCGTGTATTCCCCGATAAGAATGATCTTGGCGATGATGAAAGCGTTAATCAACGCAAAGCTGTAGTTTAAATAGGAATCCCGAAAGTCACTCAGCAGAAGCATCCGGTACGTCGAAACGGCAGAAAAGAAAAACGCCAGATATAGAAAGACTCCAGCGAAGTCTTTTAACTCGTGAACCGCTTTCTTCTTTAGTCCTACCCGTTTGGAAGTTGCAATACTCATAATGTTTTCTAGAGCAATCTGAGCATGTCGCTGCCCACCGGAGTACTCAGAGATTTGCTAGGTCGGTGTGACAAAGAATCCTGACACACTCACCGTCCGTAGCTTGTGAAGAGTTGCCCTTACGCTCATTGAGCGCCGCCACAAATGTCTAGTTGACCTGACGGTTCCTTCTGGCAGACGGCTTTCCGGAGGCTCGTTGACTTGAGAGTATGGTTTTCCGCGCTACGAGAGGGGAAACTGACAAGAAGAGCAGGCCGGAAACAAGTGGTTCACTGATAGGCTCTGTCTCAGGAGCGACGATGAAACATGTGCACCACATCCATCGGGATGATCTAATGAATCCTGACCCCTTGAGCCAGGCTGTGCTCATCGTTGGCTTGTTAGGGATCGTCATCTTATTGGTCATCCTTATTCACTCTTTGTGATGGATCGGAGCAAGCGCTTTCCCTTGAGCATTCGGTTACCTTAGAAATGCGCCAGACGCTTCATTGGTATTCAGTGAGTCCGAGTAGCTTTGTAAGATCTCCAGAACACTCATCATCGATAAAAAAGGCGAATGAAAAGCGCACGCTTGTGACATCGCCTGTCTACGTCAGTCATCTACCTAGCTTGAATGAGGCTGCATCTTTGCCTAGACTGCAAGCAACATGACACTTTCCAGATGGCTCACCGTTCAGGCCGGGGTGTCCGCTCTTCTATTTGCGGGAATACAAGCACAAATCGGGGCTAGGCCGAAGAACGATACCCGACTGAGTGAAGCCTCTGATGCAAAGTTTCAGGTGGGGGATCTCTGGGAATACAAGACGCGCTCGGGGGAGGAAAACTCAAGACTGATCGTCGTTAAGGTTGATAGATCGGCCGAGCTTGGCGTTATCGTTCACGTCGCTATAGACAACCTCACGTGGAGAGACTGTCAAAACAAGCCTTTTCTCCAATCAGTGCCGCACATGCCGTTTGCACGCAATGCGCTCGAAGCAAGTCTGTCTAAGCAAATGGGTAAGGTTAAGACCCTCCCCGATTATCGGGGTGGATACGATGACTGGAAGACGGCTTTTTCGGAGAAGAAGGCAGGCGTCTACGTTATCGCCGTGCGCGATGCCATTTCTGTTGCCGAGCAAACGTATCGAGCAGGAATCGGCTGTCCGTCAGTCCCCAACCCTCAGACGGCGTCTCGATAGTTGTCGAAAATCGCCATTTCACTCATCATCGGGTCATTGAGCGGTAACGCCTGACTTCAGCAATCTCTGTGGTTGCGGGTCTTGCGCGGCGTGGTGCGTCGGGGAGAAATCTTTCCCGGGTACGAACCGAGCTTTGGCACCTGGCTGTAGTTGCAGCCCTGGCGCCACAACCAATGCAGTTGACTTCCGGTTTGTTTGTTAGTCGCGAGTTAAATCAGGGGCCGCTCCTCGAGAGTGCTAACCGTTCTGTCCTGCAAAGAGGAACCACCATGAGCGGTCGAGGGAGACCCAGCGCGGTGCGCCGAACCAGCTGGTGGGAATCTCGGGAATATGAAGTAGGACGTGGCCATGCTCGCAGACCAGTTCGGTTCCGTTCCAATCAAGGAATGTCCGCGATGGCTGACCAACTTGAACGGGATGAGCCATTCGTCTCAAGCAATAGGGGCATCGCTGCTGCTGGTCGCGAAATGCCCAGTTCGTGCCCAAAAGACAAAGCACAACGGCGGAAGCGGCCTGTATGTTTTCAGACAAATATGAAAGCGGTTGCACGAACAAGCAGGCCAGGTCGACGGATGCGAAATAAACAATTGCGACGATTGCAGAGATCTTGACAATCAGAAACGCCCAAAACAGGCTTCTCCTGACCAAAGGCGGCTTGTGTGAACGACTGCTGTAACCACCTATCGAGGCGTGGTTCACAAAAGGCAACATCAGGAACGCCAGCACGATTCCGAGTAGAGAGCATGCCCAGCGCCCATCATCGAAGTAGCCAACTGGGCTCAGATGAGCCACAAGGAATTCCGGACTAGCGCTTGCGACTTGGGGATCGGAGCCCAAGAGTCATGCGTTCGCCCTTCCGGGAAGACCTGATGAACCGCCGGATGCGACTCCTGCAACAATGGCGTCAACCGAGCCAATATGCAATTTAATCCCGGCTAAGTTTGGGTTACTGGCAAACTCCCGCGTCCATGTCTCATGACTCAGCACAATCCGTGGCAACTTATCTGGACTGCTTCTAACATGCTCGCTCAAACTCATCGGAAGATGGAGCACGGTGAAGAAATCGGATCTGGCGTGCGCTACTTTCCACTCGGTTCTCCGCATGTCCTCGCCCCAGACCGTCTCCTGTGCGATGTTGTAATGCGAGAAGCCGTCGAACCATAACCGTGCTGTTCGCAACGACATTCCCTGGTCTGTTGCATCGAAGGCGCAGTCGCAGGGTTGCGCACGATTATCGGATATCTGCCGTGGGTAAACCTCGATCCTCGACATGGCCGCGGCGACGTTAGACGAGATGCGCGCGACTCCCCACGCGGAGAAACAGATCCCACTCAATAAAAGAAGACACACAGAAGCCGAACGGCAAATTCGCGCGAGTGGCTGTTGCTCTTGCCATGACCGGTGCCTGAGCCAAATTGCATCATGGTAGGCTCCCATACAGAATGCTGTCGCTGCCCTAAGGGATCTAGAATTGGGGCTCAGGCTCGTTGCGGAGAAACATTCCCGCAGCACGTACCACAATTCCGTTCGCCACTCCCGCGACCATTCTGAACGTTTGCTGCCGGGGACCAGCAAGGAGGCGCCCCATAGCAAACCGAGATGCATGCGACGCACGGCATTTTCCAGGTGCGTAGTCATCATGACTTTGTTTCGCCGATCGGGACCAGCCGTTGTAGCAATGGATAACGTTTCAGCGACGTTTCCAAGGCCCTTTTTCCGGTACTCGTAAGTTGGTAGTACTTTCTGGGAGGCCGCTGCTCCCGATCGGCGATTTCCTGCCGCTCCCAACGAGAGCGTATCAGTTGGTCTTCCTCCATGCGCCGCAGGGCCGGATATACGGTTCCGCTTGGAAGACCGGTCATTTCCATAATCGAGAAGCCGTAGACAAATCCGGCGTCAACCGCCTGCAAGATCAGAGCAGTGATGTGGGTGAGCCGTGGCTCTCTCGCCATGCCTCATTATACCTATGTAGAAATCTACTTGACAAAAGATTCGGGGATAGCTATACAGAGATCTACATAGGTAGTACTGCAGACACCAATTCCTCAGGCGCGAGGTGGAATATGAAGCGCACTAGATTCGCGTTGTGGTTGCCGCTTTGCGCCGTTCTTGTTACGGCTGCTCTGTGGCACCGAGCGCGTTCGGAGTTTTCACCCTCAAGCCTCGATGTGCCGATCCCGCTGCAAGTCGCCGGCATGCTGAACGGTCCCGTCGCCGTGCTTGCCTCTCCGTGCTACGCATTTTCACATGGAGAGGTGACCGCGTGGCGTCTGGCAGTTTTGCTGCTGGCTGTTGCTTTTCAATGGGCTTACATCGGTCGTCTAATCGATCGGCGTCACGAAGCATCGCGTCGGCCAGGCTCTCGCGGCTATACAGTGGGGGCGTTTGGAGTTCTGTTCGCGCTCGGGCCGCCGATGGCCGGGTTTACCACCAACGTGGGTCTCATCTACAAAGCAGTTGCGCTTGCCTGGTCTTTGCTAATGGTTTACCACTTCACGGGCTTCTTTCGAAACGCACCAGCGGCGGCATAGTTCCAACGCGCGCGACGAGTCGACGGATTTGAGTGGCTCAACAACAAACGCCCTGGGGGAACAACCGGTCCGCCATAACGAGGTTCTGATGGCAGCAAGAATAGATGTAGAGCGACTGATTGAAGCTGCATTTCTCGTTCTGGGTTTCGCAACTACTAGCGCCGGGGTGCTCGTGTTGCGTGAATGGTCGGCAGTAGCGTCTGCACTTGCCACTCTTGGATTGCTCTGGACGCTCGGTGGCTTTGCGATGGTCGTTTCAGCCGTGTGTCTGATCCTTCTCCTCCCACTGGGAGGACAACGACTCCCCCTTTCCGTTGGCGGAGGCGGAAGCATCCTGTCGGGAGTCCTGATCATGGTTGGTTTTTTGGAGCACGTCATACCGTGTACCGGACCAGCGTGAGCGCGCTTTTACCCGGCCTCCGGCGGAGGTTTGATACTGCTGGGAATTCTCTCGCTTTCAACAGGCTTCCGGAAGTCGCGATTACCTAACGGTTAATGACGGATGAGAAAGAGAAATCGCATGGTTCGCACTAGTCTTGCGGCTCAAACCTGTTTCGGGTTTCTATCTTTGTGCCTGCTCGTCCAGGGTCCGCGTTCACAGACTTCGTTTTCTCGACGTTAGCAAGCTTGTTGTTCAGGAGAACCTTTATGAAAGCAACTAATCTCTACAGAACTGCCAGTGGTTTGCTCTTCCTGTGGGCCGCAGGCAACACGTATGGACTCTTGATGTTCTGGCACGTTGCAGGCTCGATTAATCCTGTTCGTTTTCCGGTTGGTCACTCCGGCTTTTCTTACGCCCAGGTCGTACTTGGCTATGAAGTGTTCTGCTCTTTCTGTGTTCTGTTTGCAGCGTACCTGGCTTGGCACTTGGGCACGCTGGCTCGAACCATGCCTAAAGCCATTGGAGGGATGGGGTGGATTCTGTTCGCGTACTCACTGATCGGAGTCTATATAACTTGGATCAGCTTCTCCGGTTTTGTGCTGCTACTTACGGCTGTAATTGCGATCTGCATCGGCTGGGCCACTTGGCTGACGAAGAGACATGGTCAGATGCGGCAACCGGAAAACGAACGAGCTTTGGCTTAGACGGTTCTTCGCCGAAGGAAGGTGGGGTCGTGGCCGATCTTGATCTTCTGTCCGAAACCGAGTCCCGCAACCATGTGCCTGATTTGCCTACTTTCATCGCTTGAACCACTGAGTCAACACTCTGTCTAATCACCACTCTCACGGAGTTCCTTCGCTACCCAGAACATCGAATGCTGGGTTTTAATTGCGACAGGGCCATGTCATCAGGATTAGCGACTCTTGCCAGAACTTGAACCTTCCCCTCATGAGTGGCATTATCCCTGGACATGAAATCGCTCGTGCGACTTCTTCAGCCCGCACTCTTGATCTCATTTTTCTGCGCCATGGCCCAGGCCCAGGCCCAGCAGATCTCCATTCAAGCTCTGGTCACCCCGTCCACCGTCATCACCAAGGACGGCCGCCCCGTCAAATTCGCCGTTCACGGATTCATCGAATTCGGATCGCTTTCCGAACTGTTCCCGTATATCGACTCGCAAGCCCGTCGCTGGCCGGGCAACCCGGCCTTGGACGACACCAAGCGGCAAGACCTCGCCCGTGAACTTCTTCGTCGTGGCATCGAGAGTCGCGTGGTCTCCATGACCGACGAGCGTCCCTTCGAAACGCTTGTCACGCACACCGAAGACGAACTGCGACACGCACTGACACAGGTCACCGAACCCACTCCGGCCGGATACGCCGACGCCTTCGTCGCCGTTCAAAAAAAATGGAAACACGCCATCAATTGCTGGAGCGCCGCTCCCTCCATTCCTGCACGCGTCCTCTCCAATTGGTACCCGATCGCCGAAGGGATCCCGCTCTATGGCGCGACCTACGATTCCACGGAGCACTTTTGGCAAGCCGTCAAATATCACCGGGACACAACCGTCGCCGATCTCAACACGCTCCTCACCACGCTCGAGCATCAGGACTGGACGCCCTGGCTCGCCCGTCTCGATGGCGACCCTTCGCTCTACCTTCCGAATGCTTACGCCATCGAGTTCCTGCGCTTCAACCTCAAGGGCGATCGCTTTCGCTGGTTTCGCGACCAACTGACGACGCACAATCTTCAACCCACCGAGTACGCTCGTACCGCGCAGCAACGCACCGCGGCGCCCCTGCGCTTCACCACCTTCGAAGAAAAGGTCATCTGGGGAGACCTCGCCGACGTCTTCCATCTCGTCTACACCTTCTCACTTCCGGGAGACGCGCTGCGCGCCACGCTTGCCCACTCACACTTTGACGCCATATATCTGGATGATCGCAAGATGCCCTTCATCAGCGAAGACTTCCGCTCGCTCATGCTGGAAATCTGGCGCGTGAAATATCTCCAGACGCCGCGCTTCGGCGAACTCATTCGTTCCATTCCCATGGAGATCCATCTCGAGCATTTCCTCAACGACGGCGACTCGCCCGACATTCCGATTCCAATTTACGTCGGTTACCTCAACCAGATCCGCGATCTTGCGCGACAACACTAGGTATGTTGTGGGGGGAGCCTGGGTGCCTGGGGGAGATACAGCTTTGGCTATCTGGCTGAGCGTAGCTCCGCAGGCAACTCGGGAGGAGACGGGAACGACTTCGGAGTTTAGGGGACTTGAGTGTGAACGCTCCATCGACAATTGGATGAAAGCGAAAGGTACAATGTGAAAGCGAGTGGCGACTACATAGCATTGAAACGTCTCCGCTCTGCGTTTCTGGGGGCGACTCCGGTGAACTCGGGCACCTGTTTCTCGTCGCGCTGATTTGCTGAACAGCAGTCCGATTCCGGATCTCTACCGGGCTCTCTAACTTGACCGATAACGTCGCATACACAAATCTCGCCGCACCCACGCTCTCAATTGCATCTTTCCGGTGGTCGCGCTTTTCAACATGGTTGCTTTTGCTGATTGGAGCCGTGCTTCGGCTGCGTGCTTATAGCAATGGGCGCTCCCTCTGGTTTGATGAAAGTCTTCTGGCACTCAATATCCTTCATCGTTCGACAGCAGGGATTTTTCGTCCGCTTGATTACCACCAGGGAGCGCCCCTCGGCTTTCTTTTTTTGCTGAAGCTCGCAACCAAAATCGGCGGGGGCGGTGAATTCGCCCTGCGTGCGATACCTCTGTTGGCCGCGCTACTCTCTCTCTTTGTCTTTTGGCGTGTAGCTGACTTGTACTTGTCTCCGCGTGCGGTGCCTCTCGCTGTGGCGTTATTCGCGTTGGGTCCGAACTTAATCCACTTCTCCTCTGAAGCGAAGCAATACTCGAGCGATGTCGCAGTCACACTGGTTCTGCTATGGGCGGCGACAAAGTTTGTCAGCCCTCCGTGGACCATCTCCAGCTTGCTTAGGTTTTCTCTGCTAGGGGCCACGGCAATTTGGTTTTCGCATCCTGCGAGTTTTATCTTGGCGGCGATTGCCACAACGCTCTTCACCATTGCAGTCCTGGAGCACGACCGAAAGCGTCTTCGGGGCGTCATTCTGCTAACTGCAGCCTGGGCGGCAAGTTTCTTGCTCTGCTATTTCGTGTCGTTGCGATCGCTGGTGGCTGACCAGACACTCCTGAATTATTGGCGGGATAGCTTCCCGCCACACCCACTCGCATCGTTGCGAGGCCTCAATTGGCTGACCAATGCTGCTCTCAAGTTGTTCGACGAGCCTGCAGGTCTGGTGGACTTTCTTGGCCTTGCACTATTTTTGGCTGGGAGCTTGGCATTGCTTCGGAGAAATCGCATCCTTTCCGGCTATCTCGTCGCTCCTATCGGAGTTACATTCCTGGCTTCGCTCCTTGGCCACTATCCGTTGGCGGGGAGGTTGCTAATGTTTTTGGTTCCTCTTCTTTTGATGGGGATCGCTGAAGGCGTGGTGTGGATTAGCAGCAGGTGTGGCCGATGGTCACGCGTTGTGGAAGTTTTGGTGATCGTAACGTTGCTTTTGAAACCGCTATCCGCAGATATTAAAGAGCTCGTTAATCCCAATCGAGGCGAGGATATCAAGCTCGCGATCCGATACATTCAAGCGCATCAGCAGCCGGGGGACGTATGGTTCATTTATCACTGGGCACGTTACCAGTACTGGTACTACGACGAACTCTACAGACTCTCCCCCACGACCGTGCGGATCGGCAAAGACTGCGGCACGGATGCGGCTTGCTACACCTCTGACCTGGATCAACTCCGCGGCAATCGCCGTGTCTGGATTCTCTTCTCGCACATCTGGATCGGGGATGGACTGGAAGAGGAGGACGTGTCGGTCCAATACCTCGATTCAATAGGGAAACGTTTAAACCGGTTTTCCGCAAAAGGAGCGCGAGCGTATCTCTACGATCTGAGCGGAGAACCTTCATCCGCAACGCACTAGCTAGTCGCGTGCGACGGACGCCTGGTCACCTGTTCCGTGGGCACACGCGTGTAGCTGTGTTCCAGCATCCGGGATAGATTACTGTTGCGACATCCCGATATCAGTCAAAAATGCAACTGAGAGTTGCCTCGGATCCTTTGTGACGCGATAAAATGCGACGCTAGAAACGTGAGGACGGACCGTGGCCAAACGCCTTCCAGGTTTCAAGGGCGAATACCTTTGGGAACTCGACATCGCAGAACGCCAACTGCTGGCACTGGCGGAGGCTTTTCCGGCGGATCGTTATGGCTGGCATCCTGCCGAAACGGCGCGATCGGTGAGCGAGGTATTGGTGCATATCGCCGCCGGCAACCTGACATTGCTGGGTATCGTGGGTGTGGAGGCCGCCCCAGATTTGTACGGGAAGTTGGAGGGCGAGATTATTCCGCGAATGATGGCAATGATTGAAAAGAACTCCAGCCTGGAAAAAAGCAAGACTGATAAGAGCGAGATTGTCGCTTTATTAAAGAGATCGTTCGAGGCATTACGCGCGGCCTTCACGGACGCGCCCAGTACCGAACTGGAGCGGCAGGATGTGTTCTTCGGAGAGCGCACCACGGTCCGCCGTGTCTATCTGCGCGGACTCGCTCACGTGCACGAACATATGGGCCAGTTGATCGGATACACCCGCATGATGGGTATGCCCGCGCCTTGGACCGACTGGCGAGAATCCGGCCGGAAGATCATCGAACGTGGAGTTTAAGAACTTCAGTGCGGTTACGCTATTCTTCGGAGTGCGTGGATTGTTGACTTCCGACTTGCGTGGTTCCCCTCCTATTCCGTATACGCGTTGAACCGGTTGTGACATCGAAATATTCGGACGAAGCAAGCCTCCTGTTGCCTATAATGTGCGCTGTAAAATCATGGCGACGACAGAAACTAAGTATGTATTGGGGCACACTGACCATGAAAGACGCCGATTAGCGCTGCAGGCTTCTGTACTTAATCCCCTGACCGATAGTTTTCTTCGCCGGGCAGGCATATCCGCGGGGATGCGCGTTCTGGAGTTGGGTTGCGGCATAGGCGAGGTTTCCTTAATGGCCGCTCGGTTGGTCGGACCCCACGGACACGTGCATTGCATCGATATTGATGGGGACGCATTAGAGATCGCCCGCGGCCGCTGCCGTTCGGCGGGTCATGACCATGTAGCATTCGAAAAGGTGGATGTGGCCACACACTCGCCCGTTCAACTCTACGATGCGGTGATTGGCCGACATATCCTGATTCACACTCCAGACGCCGCCGCCGTGCTGCAAAAAGCTGTCGACAGAGTTCATGTGGGCGGATTGATTGCGTTCCAGGAATACGATCTCTCGTTCTATCCAAAAGGCTACCCGGAACTGCCCCTCATGTTCTGGGTAGAAGAGATTCTTATCGAGTTCTTCCGCCGGGCAGTTCCTCGGCCTAACATCGGCACTCAACTCTTCTGGTTAATGCAGGAAGCCGGATTGCCGCCACCGGAGTGTCGGCTGGAATGCGTTATGGATGGCGGACCCCATAGTCCTGTGTACGAGTGGCTGGCGGAAACTGTGCGTAGCCTGCTTCCCCGCATGGAAGCCCTTGGAATCACCAATGCCGAAGCCGCTGACTGTGACACCTTGGCTCTGCGTTTACGCGAGGAGGCGATAACGAAACGGGGCGTTGTGATTGCTCCGGCAATGATCGGAGCGTTTGCTCGCAAGCCCCACTCGGCTTAGATGGCTAAGGTGGGTTGTTAGCCAGATGCCGGTGGCGGCGCTATTTCCGACACGCATCTCACATTCCATGAGTAGTCGGCAAGGCGGAGGTTATTGGATGATTGACGAAACATCGCAATAGCTTTTACTGACCTCAATCGAATGTCCAGCGGGTGGCAGTCTTCGGAAAGGTCTTTTCGATAAGGCCGAATACGCGTCGCGGGCGCACGCGGTAGACCGGTTCAGAGCCACCGCCTCCGCTCATTCCATACTTGCTGAGCGACATTGGTTCCAACTTCTTCTTGATCGCGGCATCTGTGATCAGTTCGGCAACGCCTTCCAGAACCACGGCCTCAGCCGCATTCTGAGTTCCTACAATGCAGTTTGGATTCTTGGCTAAATTGCGTGCTTTTTGAGTCTTGCTACCTGTCCCGAACCAAAATGCTCCGTCGAACCACAGGCCCCAGATGATCATGGCGTGGGGACGACCATCCGGCCGTACCGTCACCATCCAGTACTCACGAGACTCGTCGAGGGTCTTTGCGGCCCACTTCCACGGCAACATCCCGGCTTTGCTCTTGCTGATTCCGTAATCAGGAATCTGCGGCCGTTCTGTTCGCGGCACTTTAGTGCTTTGCTTTGGTTCTGGCATGGAGCCTCCGAAGTTGAGCGTACGAGCACGAAGCTGGCGGGGACCGAATTTAGAGGATTGTATCGGAGTATGGCGGGAGCGGTTGACAAATCGCGATCTCTAACAACGTTGCAGTGTCAAGTTTGTTTTCGACGACATTCCTTACGCACTTGTAAAAAAGCGCAACTTCGCTCTCGTGCGGGTTTGCGTTTCCAACGTGGGTCGCATGCCGAAAAACACGCCGTCGCCCTCAGACCGCTTTAAGTAATTGCTCGTCAGCCAGAGGTTTACAGACGATTCGAATGCTGTCGTTGTGTCGATGTATGACTCGCGTAATTGCAAACAAAGCATCCGATTGACAACGTGGACAGCGATTTGCTGAGTCGCCGACCGCTTCGCAGTCACTGCAAAGATAGGCATTCGCGAGATTAACAAAGGTCGATTGCCGCATGACTGTCACCTCGCACGAGTTTGTCCGATGCGGACCGTCACCGCGTCTGACACATGTCAAGACCAAGAGGGCCGCCTCACTGTCGATATCTGAAGAATAGTGAAGGATAAGGGCCAAACGTTACACCGACCCCAACTGAGAGCGTCCGCTTAGTTCGTGGGCTAACCTATGCCCGATCGGCTGGCGCTCTCACATCTGGGAACCCAAAAACCGGCGGGTTGACGGAACCAGTTTAAGCAGACTAAGAGGGCGATCCGCCTGGACCGGGGCCGTAATCGCTAGAGTCGATGAGCAGCGTATTGAAGTCCCAGTTGGGGTTCGCCAACAAAGATGGACGGTATAGATGTGCCGCACCGGTACCCGGCGTGACCCGCTGATGCGACGGGGAGACCGGTTGAGTCGTTGCGACTAAACCGGTCACGAAGACGCTTGGGGCCTTCCACCCCGCCTACCAGAAACTAGTGCTCTTCCAGTTTCAAGTGCAAGGCAATCGTTTGATTAATCAAACGAGTCCCCCTGTCAATTTTGACAGTGGGGTTCGGAGGGAGCAAATGGCAAAATGCGCAGCCCAAGGAGGTAAGTATGAATACCTTATTCGGGAAAGTGACAAGGATTGTGCTCATTCTTGGGGTGCTCGTTGGTACGGCTTCGTTACTCATCGCAACTGGCAACAGTAATGAGTTAAGCACTAGCGGATCTGACGCGCGCTCCTTAAGCCCTACGAAGGTGGGGCCGGTGACGACGACTAACGTTCTAATGGTCTACGACAGCGACAACAATGGATTGGGTGGATCAACTGACATGATCGGACCGGAGATTGGCACCGTTAAATACAAGCAAGGCGCCGCTGGTTCACTCACTCTTACCCTGCACACAGATTTCGGACAGCCAAACACTACTTACAACATATCCCTGACCTGCGGGCCTTCGCATGCACTCGCGTGTGGTTTCCTCACTCAGGGTACGCTTACGACAAACGCCACAGGCGTAGGAAATGCCACGGATGTCTTCCCCGTGGCGACATTACAAGCAGCACCGTTCGGATGTGGGTTCCGCACAGACCACGTCGACTTGATAGGCGGCGCTGTGAATAGTGTCCTTACCGCAGGGGCGATTAACTACTTTGTTCCCTGTGCTGCGGGGTCGGCTCCGACGATGCCCACGGAGCACGGCGATCCGACCGGCAAGTAACCGTCGAACTCAAGAAAAGCTGGGGCGAGCTAGTGCTCGCCCTTTTTTCACTTTTGTATGAGGCGTTAGGCAACGAGTGCGAACCGCGATATTCGGACAGATTGATCCGTTGAGACACTAGACCTTTTCCTGAAGCTCCTGGAGTTCGCTTTTCAGGCGGCGTAGACTTGCGTCCAGTTTGTCCCGCTCCTTTTCACTCAAATCGAATTTTTGTCGCAGCCGCATGATCGTGCCGTATGCTTTCCGAGCTACGTCAATCTGGCGTTCTCTCTGATCGGGGCTGCGCGCTTTCAATGCCATGCCTGCAAATGTCAGGGCAATTTCGGCATCAGTCAGCATAAACTCCGCTGCAATGCTGTTGGTTTGTGCACGCAGGCGTATTGCCCTCTCATCTAATTGGACAGGAACACCTTTGATCCAGCGGTCGAGTTCCGCCTTGACAGCGATCACGGACGCGGAACGTTTTCCGGCAGGCCGATGGATGGGTAAATGGAGCTCACGCTCATAGCGCTGTATCGTCCGAACTCCCTTTCCGAGGTAGCTCGCGATGTCTTTCCATCCGCTGAGGATTTGAAATCCTGCTTTGCTTTGCCCGTGCGCCATAGAAGCCAATGCGCAGATTTTATTCGATTCGTTATGAAGTTGGAAGAAATCTCGAAAGCGCCCGGATTGCCCTCATCGACCTTGTGCAGTTCTTGGAGGTCGCGATGGCGCACTTTGGCGTTTCCCAAACACTTCGGTTTCGGGAACTAAGTTAAAGATGTCCAACTGCCCCGAATACGACCGCCTTCATGCCCAGGTAGAAAGCGTCCTCGGCAATCTCGCGCAAGTAAGCACCCTCCTGCTTGAGTTGATCCGTTCAAAGGACTTGGCAGGGGTTCATCGCCTCGACAAAGAACTGGAACTGACAGTCGGCGAGAAGGAACGAAGTCTCGGTGCTTTGCGACAGCACGTAAAAGAGCACAAATGCGTTGATTTACTCCAGATCCAGTGCTCTGGCAAGCGCGTTGCCTCGGGTGTCAAAACACGATAGCGCTCATTCGCGGGCAAGAAGCGCGTCGAAGGCGCACGGCTGCAATAACGCCTCGATTTCACCCCATAATCCGAGTCAACGAGCGGCTACTATAACCTGGTTGCCGGCGGTGTAATCCTCCGCTAAGACGCACGGCGCCGAACTTTGCTGTCCGTCTCGCCAATCTGCACGAGGTCGGCGCCAGACTTCGTTTTCCAGCGAGGATGGCTGCGATGCCTGATCCGTCCTGCAAGAGCCCCGATTCCAGCCGAGGCCAGCGCGATCGTCTCAATCTTCACCAATCCCGCCAGTTTTTTTTCTTTGAGCCAGTGCAGGCCGGTGCTGATGGCGCAACCGCATTGCGAGCAATCGGGAGCGCCCCCAAAAATACACGGCTCCACTCGGCTCGTTAGGTCGGCGGTGTAATTGGTTGACATTCTGGAAAACAGGCACTCGCTGGGCTGCGATGGCGGATGAATCATCGCCCCGGCGATGCCCGGGTTCATCAGCAGCTTGGGACTGCGAGTCTTGGCTTCCAGTAACTCCCGGGTGACGAATTCGCGATCTGCGCCGGTCAACATCTCCTCGCTCTGCTCCTCACTCTGCGGCGTGTACGTACTGATCCAGATGCGAACCACTTCAGGGCGTGCGGTCCAGAACGCAATGAATTCCTCAACGTAGCCCTTACGTTGCAACATAGGCCGCGTAATCGTTCCGTGAATGTTGACCTGGCAACCCTGAAGATTGGCAAGGATTCGCTCATACGTCGCCGGTGCGCGACGGCGATCGTGGTGTTCCGGCAGACCGTCGACCGATACCACCACCCGGACCCGTGGAATTGTCATCCAGTCACTCGGAATGGGGATGACCGCACTTGTCACGACCATGGTGTGTACTTTCATTTCACTCAAGATCGGCAACAATCGGCTCAACTCCCGATGGCGCACCAGGGGTTCGCCACCCACCAGCGAAACATGCAGCGGACGATGTGCCCTGACCAGACCAACGATTCCATCGACCAACTCGTCCCCACGGAAATCGCTCACATCCCGAAGGGTCACGGAACCGCCCAGATGCGCGTCTCCATAGGCATAACATCCGGGACAGTGCAGCGGACATTCGCGCGTAACTTCGATGGAGAGCATGGGAGTGCTGCCCGTTAAGATGGATCTCCATGCTCCCAGCAATTGCAAAACCTCTAGTCCTGGCTTTCCCGTGCCGTGGTTCATAACATACCTCGATTGCGACCCGGTTCCCCATGAAGTGCCTTAGCTGCTCGTGGAGATTCCGGAAACGGCTTCCTGCGCGGCGGGAGCGAAGGTCCCACCCTGCTGCTTAAGCACCGCTCGTGCCTTTCTCTTGCGAGACAACTGACGTGCACGGACGATCACCAGTACACCGCCATCTTCCAGGCAGGCCCGGTAATAGGAAGTGTGCTCAAGTGGCACTCCTGTTTCGTAGAGAAAGCCGGTGAGATCGGGCACGCGACCGGCCAGAATCCCCAGAACTTCCACATCGCTGTCTTCGAACCCTACTTGGTTCAAAGCCTTGACTGCATTCGTCGCAGTGAAGAGTTCGCAGAATACGGCGCTGATGACAGCCTCGGAATTGATGTTCGGCCCGTTCCACATTTGAATCCTCCCCGTGGTTTCAGTCGTGGCCCGGAAGGAACGCGACAGATGAAGTGTGTCTTGCGGAGTTCAGAGGAGAAGGGTGTCGAAAGCTAGCAGAGGCGAGTACAGGTAATTGAGAGCAGATCGATAGTGGCCGAAGCGAGTGGCGCTCCAAGCTCTATTCCATGATGAGACATAATGTCGCCGGAAAGAAGATACAGCACATTCGGCGCGAGCAAAGCGGCATGATTCAGGACGTGAGGGCCGGTGCTCGGCAACTCATCGGGCGCTGGCGTAATCAGCACAAACAGGATGCCGACCGCCGCCAGAACGGCAAATGTTGCGATCCAGAATTTGGGAAGATGGTTCATTCCTTCTGAGGTACAGCCGTTAGGATCATAGATTGTCAACAGCGCACCGAGGTTGCTTGTGAAATCGACGTTCTTTTCCTGCAGCGAGCGATTCTTTCGACCTTGCTTCTGAGGGCACGGCAAGGAGGCATCGGCTCACGAGTGGCCAAAATTCGCAATCTTTTACCCTTTTCCCCGAAACCTCGGCGGAGAGGTTTGTCAGCAGTGAAACTTCTCGCTTGAGATTCAGGCGTCCCTAACGGGACGCGATGTCGTGGTTGTGGGTGGAACCCGGCGTTCGAAACGCCGGGCTATTGTCAGACGTCCCTGTCGGGACATTTTCGCAGGGTCGAACGGTGTTCTTAGCCGTGTTAGAAGAAGCCTTGGAGGGCAAACCAAATCGCGGTCAGCAAGCAATCTCCGCGTTCTCGAAACAGCGGGCATGGTGCGCAGTGTCCGTCACGGACGGGAGCATCGCTTCGAATTCGACGCCCGGGCGATCGACCAAGCCAAGCAATATTTGGATTTCGTTTCGGCGCAATGGGATGAAGCATTGGGCCGCCTGAAATCCTTCGTGGAAACTCCGCCCAAGATGACATTTTTGCGGGATCGATGATTCGCGCCTGTCAGAATGAAGACGTGCAAGGTCCTGCTCAAAGCTTCGGCGGCATTTATAATCTCCCTTCCTCTTAAGGAATCAAGGACTTGCTTTGGCACTGGACGACAAAATCTATGAACTGCGCCGCGAGAAGCTGAGACAGATCGAGGCACTCGGGCAGGCGACATACCGCAGCAAATACGAATTCACCCACACCGTGGAGCAGATCCTGGCCGACTACTCGCCGAAGACGGCGGAGGAACTC
Organism: Candidatus Sulfotelmatobacter sp.; assembly: GCA_035264195.1. Taxonomy (GTDB): domain Bacteria; phylum Acidobacteriota; class Terriglobia; order Terriglobales; family Acidobacteriaceae; genus Sulfotelmatobacter. The sequence continues at coordinate 16,273 of DATFQQ010000188.1, forward strand.
GACCAGGCGCGTGTGAACGTCAGCGTTGCCGGGCGCATTATGGCCATTCGCCTCATGGGCAAGGCTGGGTTCGCCCACATTCAGCAGGGTGGCCAAAAGCTGCAGATCTACGTCAAGAAAGACGCTGTCGGCGACAAGGGATTCGAACTCTACAAACTGCTCGATCTCGGCGATCACATCGGCGTCACCGGATATCTCTTCCGCACGCGTACTGGGGAGCTCAGCGTTCACGTCGAGCAGATTGAGTTTCTCAGTAAGGATCTGCTGCCCCTGCCTGAGAAGTGGCACGGACTGACCGATGTTGAGCTGCGCTATCGTCAGCGCTATGTCGATCTCTTCATGAATCCTGAGGTGCGCGAGGTTTTCCTGAAGCGCACGAAGATGATCCAGTCGTTCCGGCGAACGTTCGACATGCACGGATTCGTTGAAGTCGAGACGCCGATGATGCAGCCGATTGCCGGCGGGGCAGTGGCGCGTCCTTTTGTCACGCATCACAACACGCTTGATATGGATCTCTACCTGCGCATCGCTCCTGAGCTTTATCTGAAACGCCTTGTCGTGGGCGGATTCGACCGCGTCTACGAGATCAACCGTAACTTCCGCAACGAAGGGCTGGGGTGGCGCTGGAATCCAGAGTTCACGATGCTGGAGGCTTATCAGGCTTACACGAATTACGAAGGCATCATGAACCTCACGATAGAGTCGATTACCGAAGCTGCGATCGCGGTGAATGGCAGCCCGAAATCGAAGTGGACCAGAACGGAGGATGGTAAAGAAGTTGTCGAGGAACTCGACTGGTCGAACTGGCAGCGCATGACGATGCGAGAGGCCATCATCAAGTTCTGGCCGGAACGTTCCGGCGCCAAGCCGGAGATGAGTGACTTCGCGACCCACGAGAGTGTGAAGAAACTGGTTGAGCGCTTCAATACCGGGCACCAGCACATGGCCTACGATCCTGCTGCGCCGACGGGGAAGACGATCGCTGGGTTGTTTGAAGCTTGCGCAGAAGAGCACTTGATGCAGCCGACTGTCATCTACGAATTCCCGACTGCCGTCTCACCGCTTTCAAAGCAGAAGCCGGATGAGCCTGAGTGGACTGAACGGTTTGAAATTTTCGCCGGGCAGATGGAGATCTCGAACGGGTTCAGCGAACTCAATGACCCCGAAGATCAGCGCAGCCGTTTCGAAGCGCAGTTGAAGGAGCGCGAGCGCGGCGATGACGAAGCGCACCAGATGGACGAAGACTATGTCCGCGCACTTTCGTATGGCATGCCTCCCGCCGGAGGCGTCGGTATCGGCATGGATCGCGTCTGCATGCTGCTGACCGATCAGCACACGATTCGGGATGTCATTTTGTTTCCGCTGCTGCGGCAGGAAAAAGCTATCACCGCTGAGGGCGCAGAGGACGCTGAGAACACGAAGTAAGTCGAGCGCGAGCTTGTATTCTTTCCCATTCGTGCTCGATCGGGCGTTGGACCTGGTGTCGGGTGGCGGCACGCCTCGCTTCGCATCGGCGGGGCGGACGAATGCGTCCGCCCCTGCACAGTACCTAACAATGCACTATCAGTAGTACCTCGCCAGTTCCATACTCGCAATATAAGTTTGGGCCTCTGTATTAGCGGCGCTACCGTAGTGTCCGCAAGGTTCGCATGGACACTGGGTCGGTAGCGCTTTGCAGTTTTCGGCCATTTTCGTTTCTGAAGCCTGCACCCAAAGGGCTTCCGGTGTCAGCGACTACTTCGACGGATTCTTCTTTGTCGCGATCGCAGTGCTGCGTGGTGGTTGGTAAGCTGGCTGGTCTACGCCAAAATTTGTGCTCAAATAATCGATCAGCGCGTCGTGGTCCTTGGCGTCCACCACGGCTCCCCACTTGATCATTTTGTCGACTTCCTTGGTCCATGCTGCCTTGCTCAACCGCTGCTGCAAGGTGATTCGCGCCTCGTGACATTCGGTGCATGCGGTGGTGGCTTTTTGCTGCATGCTTCCTACGGGAAGATTGTCGGTTAACTTGGGCGCTCCCCTTTGGCCTGGGGAAAGAGCAGGGCAGAGCATGATCACCAAAATCGCAACCACCCACTGGACAGCCGAAGGCGGCTGTCCCCACAAGTTGTTTTCACGAGACATGGATCTTCACCTGATCGATGGCGTTGTAGAGATAACCGCTCGGATTCCAGACGGGTGCTTCAGGTTGAACGCGGCCCTGCGAGTCGGTGGCGCGGGACAGAATCGAATAATCTGCAGCCTTCGCTGCGAATTCGTGATGCCACAGGCGCCATGCGTAGCGCGCTTTTTCCTGTCCCAGCGTCGCGGCCTTCCACGAAGAGCCGCCATCGGTTGAGATCTCGACCTTCGCGATGTCCGCCTCACCAGCCCATGCAACACCATGTATGGGAATCCGTCCGGGCTTTAGCCGTGTTCCATCAGCCGGACCTGCGATGACGGATTTCACGTTCAATGTAGTGACTGGGTGAGTGTCCTCGGGCTTGACGGTATCGCCGGGCTTCACCGGCTGATTGGGAAGGCGGTATCCAGGGCTCATGAAGTTGCCGACGAACTCGGAGTCGAGCACCTTAATTTCCGTGAGCCACTTGCACGAGGCGGCGCCGATCCAGCCGGGAACCAGCGCGCGGGCTGGGAAACCGTGATGCTTGGTGAGCGCTGCACCATTCATGTGCGTGGCGATGAGGGTATCGGAATCGAGTGCTTTCTCGATCGGGATGCTGCGGATGAATGGCGGAACTTTGCCCGGAACCTCGTCGAGGCCGCGAAACATGACATGCTTTCCCGAGGACTTTACGCCCGCACGCTGAAGGACATCGCGCAGGCGAGGGCCGGAGAATCGTGCCGTGCTCACCGCGCCCTTCTGCCACTGAACGCCGGGCACCTGAGGACGGTATAGCCCGCGTCCATTGCCGGCGCATTCTAGCGTGTTGACGACCGAGTGCGATTGGAGTCTTGCAAGGTCGGCGAGCGATAAGGTGATTGGTTTCTCTACTTCGCCGCTGATGGTGAGGCGCCATGTTGGCGCGTCGAGTTCGCTGGGCTCGTGCATGTGATTGCGCACGAAGAAGCGCGGCACGGGTGTCAGCCAGGTATTGAAATATTCGACGGGCGTCTCGAGATCGACGAAACGGAACGAACGGACAATCAGGCCATCTTCGCCTGGAATGTCGATTGTTGTGGCCGACGGTGCTTGTGCCCAAGCGAGAAGTGTGGACGTGGCGCTCGCCACCATGGCTGTCGCGGAAACCTGGCGTAGGAAATCGCGTCGAGAAGTCATAGGATAATCGGCGTTAGTTAAGAGATTCTTGCCAGCTTAGCACCAGAGCGATGTTCTTCGTTTAGGGAAAAGGGCCACCTATCGCTGATAAAGCATGTCCTGAAAGAAGCTTTCCCGCAGCGGCTGAAGCCGCAATTTACGGCCCCCCACAAACGGGGCCCTGAAAGGGCCGCTCTTCCACCTCGTGGTCTTTGACCAGTTGGCCCTCGAATTTTTTGTAGTCACGCATCGTGAGAATGCCTTCACAGGGCGACAACGGTTGTGGAGCGGGTAGCGATCCTTCGACTGCGCGCGATCGGTCGCTTCGCTCCCGTTCGTGCTCCGCTCAGGATGACAGATGTCCAGTTTGATTGTGATTGAAGTATTTTCTCGCGTTCAAGGGGCTTTCCTCGGCCAGCGGCTCAGGTCGCATGAACTCTGCTTCGGATACGATGCGGCTTGAAGGCGCATCGTTTTAATCAATTTGAAGGGCGCCACCGAAAGAGTAGCGCTTGTCGTTCACGGTTGATTCCGCTATCAGAAGGCAAGCTGGATCTGGCTCAGCAACAGGTTCTCGCTGTGGAATGGAGCCTTTGCTCCTGGGGCCATGCGGAATCCGGTGTGCTCGTAGTCGGTCTGGAGTTTTACGTAGCGAGTGAGATACCAATTGAAACCGATTCCCGTTTCCCCGGCGAACCGGGCGGAGCTGGAAGCGCTGGCGAAACTGGTGAATGCGTCGCCACCAATACTCACCTGACTGTAGCGGAACGCGAGTTCCAGAGCACCGAAGTGACCGTAGCCTCGTCCGGGCTCGAATGCATTACGGGAACGTACTCCTGTGTACGCGTTCTTCTCACCAGTTAGCAGAACCGAGGCCTCGGCCTGCCAAGCTTCATTTCTGACTCGCCCGGTGCTCCCGTTCTTGCCCAACACTTCTTGTGACGAGATGACATACTCGCCCATGAACCCGAACGGACCTGCGTAGTAGTAGGCCTGAGGTGCGATGCGGTTGTGCTGGCCATCTGCGATGGTGCCGGAGGAGTATTTGAACCAGGTGTTCTGACCGATCGTCTTCAAGCCGGAAATCGTTCCGTGCTGATCGCCTGCTGATCCGGCAACTCCGATTCCGAGGTCTTTCATGACAGTGAGGTTGGCCTTGGCGAAGGGATGAAAGAACGCTCGTGCCGCAGCTTCGTTGCCGCGGGTCCACTGAGTGAAGACGCCGTTCGAGCCATCATTTGACCCATTGAAGTATCCGCCCTCGTAGGTGATGGAGTTCGCGAGCACGGATCCAGAGAGCTGGGCGCCGATATAGCGGTTTGGAACCAGATCAGATGCCATCGACCGCTCAATGAAAGTGAGATCGCGGTCCTGCCGGAGGACTTCGAGCCCGATTGGTTCTTTAAACTTTCCGACGCGGAGCTTCGCGAAAGCAAGAGTCTTCAGCTCGAGGAATGCTTCCTGGATTTGAGAGTTGCTCTGTCCAAAGTCGGGCATGAAGCGGAAATCCACGTTGTTGAACAGCGTGCCCTCAAACAACGGACGGATGCGGCGGAAGAGGAAGGCATCGACTTCTTCGCCGTGCTGGTTTGCTGTAAACATGCGATTGTCGGCCTGTACGTAGCCATGGACCTGAAGATGGGTACTGCCATCATTGGTCGAGAGCCAGAATCCGTCACGGCGAAAGTATGCAGGACCATGAGAATGACTTTCGCTGACGGCGGGCTGGATGGGATCTGCCTCGGGTTTGTCGGAGAGTGCGGATTGCGTCGCCCCGGACACGGAAGTGGTCGAAATGGGCTGCGAAGCCGCGGTTTGGTCTTGTGCCCGGGCATTCATTGTGACAGAGGCAAGGGTCATAACTGCGGCGAGTGTGGTGAGTGTTGTTTTCATGGCTTTCCTGTTTTCTAAAGCTTTATCGGCCCTCGCCTAATACTCTCTATTGTGATTACCTTAGTAGAGATTAAGGGAATCGAACCGGATTTTTGTTAACCCCACGTCAATTTTTCTGAGCACAGAAGGGCGCTGAGTACTTCTAGGTGGCGGGCGTCAACCCCCACTTGTTCTGCAGATGACGTTCCATGCCTTTGAAAACCACGCCATCGACGATGTATCCGATCGCGATGATCAAGAGCATGACTGCGATGACGGCGCTCATGTCGTTCAGGTCACGGCCCATCATGAGCACCTGGCCCAGTCCAAGACTCAGATAGAGCATTTCCGCGGTGATGAGCGATCGCCAGGCGAATGCCCATCCTTGCTTCAGGCCGGAAACAATGAACGGCAGACTGGCCGGCAAAAGTACATACCAGAAAAGCTTGAAACCTTTTGCGCCAAGATTGCGTCCAGCCTGGCCGAAGATCTTGGGCATCTGCTTGCGGCCGTCTTCCATCGCGAGCGTGACCGAGAGCAGTGATCCCATGATGACGACGAAGAGGATCGCATTCTGATTCAGGCCGAACCACAGCAGCGCGAGTGGCCACCAGCAGATGCTGGGCAGGCTCTGCAGGCTGACCAGCAGGCCACCCATGGTTTCTTCGAGGAACTTGTTGCTGGCGACGCCGAGGCCGAGGATCATGCCGAGCACGATGGAGATTCCGTAGCCGATCAGGACACGCTGCATGCTGACGCGAATCGCGATCCAGTAGGTGTGATCCTGAAACCCGGCATACAAGGACTCTGCGACTCCCCACGGCGTAGGGAACAAATAAGGCGGCCAGATCTTCAGCTTGGCGAGCAGTGTCCAAAGTCCGAACAGCGCGGCGTAGAAGATGACGTAGCGGGCAGCACGTTTCATGCTTGAACTCCCGGCGAAATATGCGGCTTGATGCCGCTTCTGTACTCGGCTTCCAGCGAGCGATTGGTTTCTTCGCGGAGTTCGTCGAGGACGGCGCGGGCTGCCAGAGCGACCTCGGGATCTTCGAGGCTGCGCGGCCGCGGTAGCTCGACAGGGAACTCGCTCTTTACGCGGCCGGGACGGAATGTCAGCAGGACGACGCGATCGCCCAGGCGGACCGCCTCGCGAACATTATGTGTGACGAAGATGATGGTGCATCCGGTCTCGCTCCAGATGCGCTCGAGCTCGTCGTGCAACAAGTCGCGGGTCTGTGCGTCAAGCGCGGCGAAAGGCTCGTCCATGAGAAGGACGTCGGGTTCGGTTGCCAAGGCACGCGCAATCGCGACGCGCTGCCGCATTCCGCCGGAGAGTTGATGGATGTAGCTCTTCTCGAACTTCGCGAGATGCACAAGCTGAAGGTAGTAACGCATTTTCTCCAGACGCTCGGTTTTTGGAACGCCCTTCATCTTCATGCCGAATTCTACGTTTTCGCCGACCGTAAGCCATGGGAACAAGCCGTGATCCTGAAAGATCATGATGCGGTCGGTGCCTGGTCCCTGTACGGGATGTCCATCGACGAGAATCTGGCCGGATGTCTGCGAGTGCAGGCCCGCGATCAGGTGAAGCAGCGTGGATTTGCCGCATCCGGAGGGGCCCACGATGCAGACGAACTCTCCCGTGCGCACTTGCAGGTTGATGTGGTCGAGTGCCAGCAATCGCTCGCCGGTCTGCGTCTTGTAGCTGAGGCAGATGTCACTCAGACCGACCTTCGAGATTTGGCTGCTCGTGCCGCGATCCTCGAGGCCGACCGATACAGGGCCGAGTCTGGTGCCGCGAGCAGGGAAGTGGGAGTCCAGCGGTACAGGGAGTCTGCTCGTTACGGTCTGTGCGTTGGTGCTCATTGAATCGCCTTTCGTTTCTTTTCTGCCAGGACTTCGTTCAGGAGCGTCAAATCGTAGAGTTTCGCGAGATCGGGCATTTGCCGGCCTAGGAATCCGTCTTCGAAGGCCTGCTGAGCGGCGGTCATGAGAGCGGTGTGGAGCGGGTCGTACGTGACCTGCATCCGCGAAAAAGCTTCCTCGAGAACGTCGGCCGGAAGGGACTTGCCGGTCTCGCGCTGAATCTGCTCATTCAGAAGCTTCTTGGCTTCGGTTTGGTGCGAATTGATCCAGTCGGTGAGTTCGATGTTGGCGCGGATCCAGTTCTTGACGAGATCGGGATGTGCGCTGAGGAACTTCGTATTCACGACCAGAAGCCCGATCACAAATTGACCGTTGGGCCAGAGAGAGCGTTCGTCGACGAGCAGACGGCCATTGCCCTCGTGAATCAGCCGCGTGGCCCAAGGCTCTGGGGCCCATGCGGCATCGAGATCTTTCTTCAAGAAGAGCGTCAACTGATCGGGGTTCGCCATGGGGACGATTTGCACGTCACCGCCCTTGTCGTTAGTCTTGAGCCCATTTTTCTTGAGCCAATTGCGCAGCGCGACATCTTGCGTATTGCCGAACTGAGGCGAAGCAACACGTTTTCCATGAAAGTCTTCCGGTTTGTTGATTCCCGAATCATTGCGCACGACAAGAGAGGCTCCGCCACTCGCGGCGCCTGCGATCACACGTAAAGCTTCACCGTTGGAGCGGACATAGCCGTTGATGGCCGGGTTCGGGCCGACATAGGTCATGTCGATAGCGCCAGCGAAGAGAGCCTCGATGGCAGATGGTCCGGCATTGAAGCTGGTCCATTGCACCTTTACTTGAGGACCCATCGCTTTGTCGAACCAGCCATTGGCTTTACCGACCATCGCTTGCGCGTGCGTGATATTTGGGAAAGCTCCGACGCGGATTACGGTCTGGCCTGCTTGTCCCCAAGCGAGTGAAGCAACCAAGATCGCTGTCAGAGCGAGTAGCGAACGCTTAGTCACCGTTACGGCCTCCTATCACCATAGGGAGAACGCTGGCGGGATCTTTTTTCTGGGACTTCGCTTTCACGGTTTTGGCCGGTCGAACATCATCGTTGACGAGTAGATCGGCGAGGGTGGTGTGATCGAGAATTTTTGCGGCTGCGTCGCGAACATCGAGAAAGACCTGGTAGAGAGCTCGCTGCGGAAGATCGCGTTCAATCAGTTCCCGAAGCTGGTCAGCGTCACCGAAAGGCGCGAGAGGGCCATCGATGAGGCGGATAACCTCGCTGAGTGCGATCTCACTGGGATTGCGTCGCAGTTGATAGCCGCCCTTGGCGCCGCGAACACTTTCCACAAGGCGTGCATTCTTCAGTTCCAGAAGGATCAGTTCCAGAAATTTCTCGGGTAGCCCTTCTTCATAGGCGATCTCTCGGATCTTGATCGCACCCTGCTGGTGATGGCGTGCGAGCATCATCAGCGCTTGCAGGGCATAGAGACCTTTCTGGGAGATTTTCATAGTGGTGAATTATGCCATAAAGTCTATTTAACTAATAGACTTAATTAAACTGAGAGACTTGCACGTCATTAGCCAATTCCCGGAGGGCGAGGTAAGCCTCGGACTACAGCGGAATCAATGATTTAGCTGGAAATTCGCAGTTTGCAAAAAAATGCAATGTGCACAAGATTTCAGCTTTGTGCCGATTCGTGTTTGTGACGCTGTGGAAAAGTTGGAGTGCAGTTTCATGCACATTGCGGCGCGGCAGTTTGTCTTAAGGTAGGGATGCTTCGACTCCGCCGGAGTTTCGCTTCTCTGCACTCCGGCTCCGCTCAGCATGACACCGCGTTATTTCGTAAACCGAGTCTAGAGAGCGACGCGAAGAATGATGACAGTTACGTTGTCGGGAGCGCCATGCTCTAGTGCCGCGCGGACCAACTTACGGCAGGCTTCCGCGGGGGGATTCACATTCGCGATCTGTGTGAGTTGGCGTTCACCGACCACGCTCCACAGTCCGTCGGTGCAGAGGATCAGCAAATCTCCATCTTGCAGAGGGATCGGGTGTTCGGGTGCATCGGGAAAGAGTTCCCGGCCTGAGCCGAGCGCGGCAGTGAGAATGTGACGTTGCGGATGAGATTCGGCGTCTTGGGAACTAACGATGCCGGTTTCGACGAGCCGTCCTACGTAGGAGTGATCGCGCGTCAGGCGTTGGGTGGCCTCGCCGCGGATCAGGTACAGACGGCTGTCGCCGACGTGCGCGAAGAAGAGTTGGTGGTTGACAATCGCAAGAGCGGTGCAGGTGGTTCCCATACCGCTGAACTGGGGATGCTCGAGGGCGTAGCGCAGGATGGCATCATGCGCAGCCTGCAAACTGATAGTCAGAGTTGATTGAGGATCGCCACGGAAGTCATGGTCGTAGACTTCGCGCACAGTCTCGACGGCAAGGCGGCTGGCTTCCTGACCACCTTCGTATCCACCCATTCCGTCGGCGACGATCGCCAAGCGACCCTTGCGGCGAAATTCGTCCTCAGGTTCTGGTTCCCAAAAAAGATAGGAATCTTCGTTATTGTCGCGCTGCAGGCCGACGTCGGTCAGGCTGGCGGCTTCAACTCCTGGTTTAGGATTCGTAATATCAACCGGCATAGGCGGAGAGTGTCGTGTAGGCTCCGGAAGCGTGAGATTGAATTGAGTCAGCCAGCAATGTGGGAATCCCCAAAGGCGTGGTCATTATAAGGGATGAGCGACTTCGAACTCCCGGTGGACCCGCTGCACTCGTACGTTTTGACAAATTCACATGACCGTCCTGCAGAAAAGTTCCCCATGTACCCGGTCCGAAGATAAGAATCCGGTAGCGTACCACTTTCATTGGATATTGTGACGCCCGGGACGATTTTGTTACGCAAAAGGAGGAGCGCGCCCTCCGGGCCTTAATTTGGCAATGTGCCGTGCGGCAGGTTAACATCAGCGGTTCCGAGGGGCCCCTTCATGACCAACCTTGCTCACTTCCGTCTGGTGTGTTTGCTCGCCGTTCTCCTTCCGACCGCGTTGCTGCCGGATAATTCTGTTGCGCAATCATCTTCCGGTCAGGCAGCGACTCTGCCCAGTGAGACGCCTGAGAAGCTGGCGCCGGTCACTGACAGCTTCGACTACGTCAAACGCGATGTGATGATTCCGATGCGCGATGGTGTGAAACTGCACACCGTGATTCTGATTCCCAAAGGAGCGAAGAATGCTCCGATCCTGCTTACGCGCACTCCGTACAACGCTTCGGCGTTGACGAGTCATGCGGCGAGTTCGCATCTTGGTCCGGTACTGAACGGGTATGACAATGCGCTGGAAGTGATTCTTGGGGGCGGTTACATCCGCGTTGTCCAGGACGTGAGAGGGAAATACGGTTCGGAGGGCGATTATGTAATGACTCGTCCGCTGCATGGGCCGCTGAATCCGACCGCCGTCGATCATTCGACGGACACTTATGACACGGTTGATTGGCTGGTAAAGAACATTCCCGAGAGCAACGGGAAGGTGGGCATTCTCGGAATTTCTTACGATGGATTTCTTCCACTGATGGCGCTCGTGAATCCGCATCCGGCGCTGAAGGTATCCGTGCCGATGAATCCTATGGTCGACGGATGGATGGGGGACGACTGGTTTCACAATGGGGCGTTCCGCCAACAGAACATGCCCTACATCTATGAGCAGGAAGGAACACGATCGAATTCCGAGCAGTGGTGGACTGATCACTTTGACGATTACGACGCGTTCATGGCCGCGGGATCGGCGGGAGAATTGGGGCGGCGACACGGCCTGGAGCAGGTTGGATTCTGGCGGAAGTTGCTGGATCATCCGAGCTATGATTCGTGGTGGCAGCAGCAGGCGATGGACAAGATTCTGGGTGCGCAGCCGCTGAAAATTCCGGTGATGCTGGTCGACAGCTTATGGGATCAGGAAGACATCTACGGAGCACCGGCGGTCTACAAGGCGCTGAAGCCGAAGGATACGAGCAACGACAAGGTGTTCATGGTCATGGGACCTTGGCATCACGGACAGGAGATTGATGACGGCAGTTCGCTGGGCGCACTGAAATTCGGGAGCGACACGGGATTGTATTTCCGCGAGCACATTTTGCGGCCGTTTCTGGATCAGTATTTAAAAGACGGCGCGCCCAAGGCCGATATTTCGCCGGTCATGGCGTTTGAGACGGGAACGAACACGTGGCGGCGTTTGCCGTCTTGGCCTGCGGGGTGTGAATCGGGATGCGGGGTCAATCCGAAGCCGCTGTTCCTGCAGGCCGGGTTGAAGGCGGGATTCGATGCGCCGAAAGCTGGTGGGGCCGAATTTGAAGAGTATGTTTCCGATCCGGCTAAGCCGGTGCCGTTTCGCTCGCGTCCGATTCAGCCTGTCGGATACAGTGGCGATTCCACCTGGTCGCAGTGGCTGGTGGACGATCAACGGGAGGCGTCGGGGCGTCCGGATGTGCTGGCTTTTGCATCTGACGTGCTAAAGGAACCGGTGAAGATCAGCGGACAGCCGGTGGTGAATCTGATTGCATCGACCAGCGGTACAGATTCGGATTGGGTTGTGAAAGTGATCGATGTCTATCCGGATGAAGTGGGTGGTCAGCCGAAGATGGGTGGATATCAGTTGATGGTTTCGGCTGACATTTTCCGCGGGCGCTATCGTGAGAGTCTGGAGACACCGAAGGCGGTCGTTTCCGACAAGCCGCTGCTTTACAAGTGGACGCTGCCTACCGTGAATCATGTGTTTCTGCCTGGACACCGGATCATGGTGCAGGTGCAGTCGAGTTGGTTCCCACTGTATGACCGGAATCCGCAGACGATTGTGCCGAATATCTTCTGGGCGAAGCCGGGAGATTATCGGAAGGCCGTGCAGCGAGTGTTCCATTCGCCGGAGCACGCGAGTTTTGTGGAGTTGCCGGTGGCGGAAGTGAGATAAACGGGGCGAGGAATCCCTATACGCGGCAGCTGTTGCAGGGTAGGGATGCTTCGACTCCGCCGGAGTTCCGCTTCGCTGCACTCCGGCTCCGCTCAGCATGACACCGGTCTGGGTGCGACGGAAGATGGATAACAGTATTTCCTGGATCGCTAAAATCCGAATGCGAAACGAGCGTGCTCGACCCATCAAACGAAATTAATCATGCGAAGAGTATTTCCGGTTCTTGTCGGCATCATCCTGATTGTTCTGCCCTTGGCCGCGCAGACGAAGCGTCTTTGGGTGCTGCGCTCGACGGGCGAGATGGTGGAGTACGATCCGGCGACACTTGCGGCCAAGCAGACAGTGAAGCTGCCTGCCGAGGCTGGGCGAGCACCGGCTAGTGTCGACGTGAATCACGCGGGCCAGATACTGTTTGCTCCGACTGTTTCGCTGCCGCTGTCCCAGGAAGATGCCACTGCTCCGCATAAAGTCTGGATCTGGAACGGGCAGGCGGCAGCAAGCATCGAGCTTGGGGTTACGAGGAAACAGGAGCCAATAGGGTCCAATCAAGCGGTCACCGACTTGGTCCCGGCTGCGTTTCTGTCGGCGGACGGGACGCACCTTTATTGGTTTGCGAACGAGGCGCGGCGGCTGCAGCGCGAAGACATCGACCTCTCAACCACGATTACCTGGAAGGCGTGGCGCACCGATCTGACAGGTAGCGGGCGGGAAGAGCTGACTTCCACCAAGTTTCCCGATTGCCGTTGCACGACGGGATCGTGTGAAGAGAGTTGTCCGGTCGGCGTGGTATGGGTCCCCGACGGCGGTGCGGGTAAGTTTTTTCTGATGACGCAGTTCATCGCGGGGCAGACTTCCGCGGTTTACAAGGCCAGCACCAAGTACGACGAAGAGGGCGGCAAGTGGACTGCGAAGAATTTGACGGATCCGCTGCAGCGTGTGCTCGATGCGAGTTCCTCCGGCGATACGATCGTGGAAGCGATTCCTGATACAGGGTGCTGCGGGTGGTCGAATCAGAGCAATGATCAAACGTTTGCCCTAACGAATAGCAACAAGATCACCGTTTTCGACGAGCAGGCCACTTATAAGAATCAGGATTACGATGTCAGTTTTCTTACGTCGAACGCGTATCTGTCGCCAGATGTCAGTCGCATCGCGATGACCGTGACCGCGACGGCGCAGGCAAACAAGCCCATTCAACTCGCGGAGCAGGGGCAGGCGAATCCCGAAGAGTCACAAAAGATCCGCAAGGCTCTGACGGAATTGCCGGCTGTGGTTGTGAAGAGCATCGAGGAACCTCCGAAGCAGATTGCTTTCGTGCCCCATGCGACGCTGGTGGGGTGGATCAACGACAGAGAGATCCTGATCGTTGAGGATCACTTGCTTGCTGTCTATAACGTTGCCAGCGGCGCGCGGAAGAAGTCGAGTGTGCGCGTTGAGGATGCAGCGCACGTGTTCTTGCGGTAGTGCTAAACCATGTCAGTTCTTGAAGTATCCGCCTCGGTGTCATCCTGATGGCCTGCGTTTTTTTGCAGGCCGGAGGACCCATGCAATCCCCGGCCGCATGAGCACTGGAGGCAGAGTTGCATAGGCCCTCCGGCGCCAAAAAATGGCGCCATCAGGATGACAAAGCGGAAATGGTATACAGCAATTCGTAAATCGATCTAGAAGTTGGTATGGTCCGAGTCCATCCCTCCAACTGTCATTCCGAGCGAAGAGAGGAATCCCTACTCCCGGCAGTTGTTCCGGGGGTAGGGATGCTTCGACTCCGCCGGAGTTCCGCTTCGCTGCACCCCGGCTCCGCTCAGCATGACATTGTTCTGGGTGGCAGGGAGTGGCGCTTTGCGCTTGCCAGCCTGATAAATCATCCATCCGATAAGATTTGCTCCCACCACTACGCCTGCAATCTTTAACGAATAGCTCAGAGAATTACCAACTTCAATGATCGGGAAGACCGACAGGACGACGAATAGAAGCGTCGTGATCAAGCCAAAAACTGCTGCCATTCGGATCCAGAACGAGGGACGCAAGCCTCGCTCGCTTTTTGAAAAGACTGGGATGGCAAACAATGCCAGGTACGCGATGCCGTAGAACGTGAAACTCCAGGTGAGGAGGAGTTCGTACGACTCTTGCTGACCGACGCCGATCATGGCGGCGATGGCGACGGCCAAGGTTGCCACCCCGAGAAAGAGGACGGAGTTGATCGGAGTTCTATAGCGGGGATGAAGACGGGAGAACCATTCGGGGAGAAGGTGATCCCATCCGGCGACCATGGGCAGGCGGGTGCTAACGGTGAAGAATGCGCAGAATGTCGCGAGATAGTAGACGAGAAGCAAAAGAACCCCCACGGGCACGATCGCATTTTGCACGCCGAATGCTTGAAATCCGCGACTGAGCGCCTGTGGAATTGGGGCTACGACGTCTTCTGCCGTTGGAGACACGAAAGCGAGGATTGCGCTGGTTGCGAGGATGTACACCACGGCGACGATTGGCGCTGAAAACCATACGGAGCGCGGTAAGTGACGCTGGGGTTTGCGGCATTCGCCTGCGAAGACTGCGACGTACTCGAAGCCAGTGAGGGCGCCGAAAGTCATCTTGCTGAAGACGCTCACGGTAAACAGGGAGAGCGGCGGTGCCACGATGCGAAGCGGGTGATATGCGTGAAGAGTTCCGTGCCAGAGATTCAAAAATGGCGCCGCGATCAGGGCCGCGATGGTAATCAGAAATGCTGCCGCTCCTACGTTGTTAATCCATTTACCGATGCGCAGTCCCAGACCGGCGCTGGCCATGGTGAAGGCGACCATCCCAAATGAAGCAGCGATGATCAGCACTTTGCTCGATGCGATCCAGGCGCCGCCGGGCACCACATACGAAAGGAAGGAGACCGTCAGCAGGCCGCCGAGTCCGACGTAGATGACTGCATAAAGTCCGAGGTTCCAGGCGACGATAAATCCGATGCGGTCATTGAAGGCGATACGTGCCCATTCGTAGAGTCCACCCTCAAGGGGAAGCCGCCCGCTTAGGTGAATGACGACCAGCGCGAGCGGAACGAAGAAGGTGGCGATAGCCAGAAGCCAGAAGACGACATGCGATGAACCTGCCTTGACGGCCGTGCCGATGTAGTCGGCGACCAGAATGATGAGCAGTTGCGCGAGTACCAGGTCAAAGATTCCCAGTTCGCGGCGCAGGGCAGAGCTATGGGATTGGACCTCAGATTCGGTTTGAGCTAACGATTGGCTCTGCGTTGTGGACACGGTTCGCGGATCGAGTGTCGAAATTTCTATTTCCCGCAACAGCGGCGGGAAGAGGTACCCATTGCCCAGATCGATGACAAAGCATTTTGCGATCTCAGGCGGCTAATGAAGACTTTACCGCTGAGAACGCTGAGGGTGCGCCGAGTTCGCTGAGGAACCCAAACCTGTCCTCTCGTTCTTTACTTCTTTTCTGCCACGGCTGGTTTCAACAACAGGTCTTGATAGTCGAAGCTGAAGTCTGCCAGCGGCGATACGGCCGCCATCTTGGCGCTTTCGATTGTGCCGTCGGGATTCAGTGAGAACGTGACAAATGCATCTTCAATCGTGCGTACGCGCCAGTGGGCTTTGAAAGTGTCATATTGCCAGTGTTGCAGGTCTGCGATCATTCCCGGAGTGTGGTCGAAACTGATCGTCAGCCCAGCGCCTTCCTGGCGAATGGTGATGGGTCCGTACCAGGCGTCGTTATAGGTTCCCACATATTTCTCGAGCGGGAGAGACGGTTTGGAATTGGCGGCCCGCGCGCCTTCCGCTTTCTTCATCGTCTCGGCGGCATCTTTCTCTTCGTCATCTTTCAGCTTTTTGAAATTTGCGATCCAGTCTGAGGGTGGCAAGTGGAAGTAATAGTCGAGTACGTGGTAGAGGATGGAATCGAATGCCCCGCCTTCTTCGGCGTTGGTCAGAATCACGACGCCCAGATTCTCTTCGGGCACCAGCATGACGCGCGAGACGAATCCGCCGACGCCGCCGGTGTGTCCGACGAGCTTGCGGCCGTGATAGTCGCGGAGTCCCCAGCCCAGAGCGTAGTCGGCAAAGTTGGTCTTGAGGCCGGCCAGAGGTGCGGGTGGATCGCCGGTGGGAAGAATGGTTTGAGGCGTCCACATTTCGCGCGAACGCTGCTCGGTGAACAAACGTCCGTCGCGGTCCACGAACTTACCCCGGTTGAGTTGGAGTTGCACCCACTTCGCCATGTCGGTTGCAGAGGAGTTGATAGAGCCTGCAGGACCGACGTTATCGAGGTCGCCGAACGGGATGACCTGGAGCTTGCCATCGACGCGTGAGTGCGGGAACGCGTAGTTGTCGCCGGGTTTGAATGCGCCATTGCTGACGTTGGAGTGATTCATGCCGAGCGGAGTAAAGATGCGCTGGTGGATGAAGTCGTCCCAGGAGATGCTAGTGACGGCGGGAATGATCTGGCCGGCCGTCATATATAAGAGGTTGTCGTAGGCGTAGTGGCTGCGGAAGCTCGAATGTGGCTTCATGAAGCGCAGCTTGTAGATGACCTCGTCACGTGTATAGGTGGAGTGCGGCCAGAAGAGAAGGTCACCCTCGCCTAGGCCCATTCCGCTGCGATGTGTGAGCAAGTCGCGGATGGTCATCTCGTGCGAGACATAGGGATCGTACATCACGAACCCCGGGAGGCGCTGGTAAACGGGATCGTCCCATGAGAGCTTGCCTTCATCGACCAGGGTGGCGAGCGCGGCGGTGGTGAACGCCTTGGTGTTTGATCCGATGGCGAACATGGTGAACTCGTCGACCGGAGTCGGATCGCCCAGCTTTCGCACACCGTATCCTTTCGCGGTGAGCACCTTGCCGTCCTTCACAATGGCCACGCCCATGCCAGGGACCTCGAAAGTCCTCATCGAATTCGCAACGTACGAGCCGAGGTCGGGAGGGAGTGTGTTCTGTGAGCTGCCACTTTGGGCAACGACTGCCTGACTAAGTGCTACAAACAGGAATCCGAAGAAGAGTTGTTTGCCGTGAGATTGAGGCATGAGTTTTTCGGACGGTTCTCCGTGGGCTGAATTGCGACGGGGAGATTAGAACACAGGAAAGGGAAATTTCCGAGAGAGGTGCCTGGAGTTCAAAGGCTTTCACCACAGGGGGCACAGAGGATCACAGGGGAAACCGACCACTATCAATGGCGATCTGTTTGACGCACTACGCCGGCCAAAAGCGCGAAAAATCTGGACGGGCGTTGATAATTTGCCATCAATTCCCGTCCATCCGGCATTTTCAGTTCATGCGGTCGGAGACCACCGCTGTGATGTAGTCCAGCAAGTGATTGATGTTCAGTTCACAGTCCAACAATTCCTGCATATCGGACGAACTGAAGCCGGTGCGAGCTGCGACCTCTTGCAGGAGGCTGCCGTAATCGGCTGGTTGTGTGCGGTCAAATAACATTGCGATGCTCCTCACAAATGTTTTGTTTTGAATGGTCGACGCTTGGTGCTGACGCAAAGGCTCAGCCGAAGGTGGGCTGAGGCGGATTTTCAGCGCCGGATCGAACGGAGGAGTATTGGCCGGAAATTAGGATCCAGGTTTTCTGCAAGTCCTACAGACTCTCGCGGCGGACTCGAAATCTGGATCGGATCGGGTAACTGAAACACCGACGCGATACTAACTGCCGCGGGTGCAGTGGTGGCGCGGGCATGGACGACCAAAGGGGCCGTCCCCTGATGAAAGGCAGTGTCGGGCAGGTCGACGTCGGGCAGAACCACGATCAGCAGCATGATTAGAGTCAAGCAGCTGAGGAGGAACAACGTCGACTTTTTAACCTTCCACGGCGACATAGATCGTTATCTTTTGACAGAGTCTGGTGCGGAAGTCAACCCCTCGATCGTGCCATGTGAACAAAAATGCAAACTTCCGGTTCCAGAGCAGGGCCGTGGCAGCCGGTGCCTCTTTCCCGCCTGTACAAACGGGCCGCCTTCGTATACAAACTGTCGAAGCGAAAGGCGATGCGGGATTCTGGGGCCTAACCTTGTACCTCAAGCCAAGAACTCTTGACCAGGCAGTCTCCCTGCTGGCCGCGACTCCGGGGCAGATTCTGGCGGGCGGAACGGATTTCTATCCGGCGCTGGGCGAGCGGTCGCCCCAAGGCAATGTCGTCGATATTACGGCGCTCGATGAGATTCGCGGGATCTCGATTGAGAATGATCATGTCCGCATCGGTGGCCTGACGACCTGGACACAGGTGATTCGCACTCCTCTGCCGCGTTGCTTGGACGCGCTTAAGGCGGCGGCACGGGAGGTGGGCTCCGTACAGATTCAGAATCGGGGCACGGTTGCGGGAAACTTGTGCAATGCGTCCCCGGCCGCGGATGGGGTGCCCCCGCTGCTGGCGCTGGATGCGGAGGTCGAGTTGCTGTCTGGCGACGGCCGAAGGCGAGTTCCTCTCGCTCAATTCATCACAGGAAATCGGAGGACGCTGCGTGGGTCGAATGAGATTCTGACCGCGGTGCTGGTTCCGCGGCGGCTGGACCAGGCCGCGTCTGCATTCTTAAAGCTCGGCGCGCGGCGATATCTGGTGATTTCGATTTCCATGGTTGCAGCCGTTGTCCAGGTTGAGGCTGGAAGAGTATCGGAAGCACGGGTTGCGGTCGGATCGTGCTCGGCTTCGGCAAAGCGGCTGAAAGAGCTGGAAAAAGATCTGGCTGGCGTGCCTGCTACAAGTGCGATCGGAGGGGCCGTCAGGGCGGAACATCTGTTGCCTCTATCACCGATCGATGATGCGCGCGCTACGGCAGACTACCGGCGCGACGCCTCGCTGACACTGGTCCGGCGTGCTCTCGAAGTGTGCGTGGGGAGGCTCTGAGTGACGGTCGTCGCAGGCGATACGACGATGATTGCGTTCTCTGTAAATGGCCGCGATGTCGAGGTCAGCGCCAATGGAGCGCGCCGGCTGTCTCGCGTGCTCCGCGAGGATCTTGGGCTGACGGGAACCAAGGTTGGTTGCGACGCTGGCGATTGCGGAGCATGCACGGTTCTGCTGAACGGGGAGCCAGCTTGTGCATGCCTTGTCGCCGCGGGGCAGGCGGCTGGATGCGAGATCGTTACCGTTGAGGGATTGGCGAAGCGCTCACCTGTGCACGGCCGTTTGCAGCAGTCGTTTCTGGCGCATGGGGCGGCGCAATGCGGCGCTTGCACTCCGGGGATGCTCGTTTCGGCTAGTGCGCTACTGGAGAGGAATTCATCTCCGAGCGAGAGCGAAGTGATGGATGCGATCGGTGGCGTGCTGTGCCGCTGCACCGGGTATCGCAAGATCATCAGCGCGGTTCTCGAGGCTGGTGTGGCATGCGGATCAGGTGGAGTGAAGACTGCCGAGGCGGGTGCGGCAGTTGGTGCTCGGCTCGTGCGCCTCGATGGACAACGCAAGGTAGAAGGCAGCGAGATCTTTGGGGCGGATGAAATTCCGAGAGATGCTCTGGGAGTCCGCGCCGTGCGGTCGCCGCATCATCGGGCGCGTTTTCAGTTTGGCGATTTGGACGGGTTTGTGGCGAGGCATCCTGGTGTTGTACTGGTGCTGACAGCGAAAGACGTGCCCGGGGTTGATTGCTACGGAGTCATTCCTCGCTGTGCCGATCAGCCCGTATTTGCGCATCGGGAGGCTCGATATCGTGGAGAGGCCGTCGCCGCCATCGTCGGCGAGCCGGATGCTCTGGAGAAATTGGATCTCTCCGAGTTTCCGGTGCGATGGGAAGAGTTGGCGCCCATTAAGACGATCGATCAGGGACTCGCGGATGGTGCGCCTCGTATTCATGAACAGCGCGATGAGAATGTCCTCGTACGGGGACGAGTTGTGCGCGGAGATGTGGAGCAAGCTCTGAAGCAGGCGGACTTCGTGGTCGAAGGAGAGTTCGAGACTGGATTTGTTGAGCACGCCTACATTGAACCCGAGGCGGGATTTGCGCGAAGAGTCGGCGACACGATTGAAGTTCAGGCGTGTACGCAATCTCCGTATATGGACCGGCACGATATCGCCAAGATTCTGGGCATTGCGCAGGAGAAGGTTCGGATTATCCCTACGGCGGTGGGCGGAGGATTCGGATCGAAACTCGATCTTTCCGTTCAGCCATTCATCGCCTTGGCAGCATGGAAGCTGGGTCGGCCAGTCCGCATGGTCTATTCCAGAACGGAGTCGATTGTGTCGACGACCAAGCGGCACCCGGCACGGATGCGGTTGCGTGCGGGTGCCATGCGCGACGGACGACTCACTGCGCTCGACTTCAGTGCCGATTTCAATACCGGTGCATATTCGTCTTGGGGACCGACTGTCGCGGGACGTGTCCCGGTGCACGCTTCCGGACCTTATGTAGTGCCCAACTATCGGGCGCTGACTCGAGCCGTGCACACGAACATCGTTCCCGCGGGCGCGTTTCGCGGATTCGGCGTGCCGCAGGCCGCAATTGCGCAGGAACAGATCTACGACGAATTGGCCGATCGCGTCGGCATAGATCGCCTCGAGTTTCGCATTCTGAACGCTCTGAACAACGACACGCCTACCGTTTCCGGACAAGTACTCGGTGAAGGCGTTGGTATCCATGCGTGCTTCGAAGCGTTGCGGCCGAAATGGAAAGCGACCCGTTCCGCGGGGTCGCAGTTCAACGCGGCAACAAAAGGGCCACTGCGTCGCGGAGTGGGAGTTGCGGGAATGTGGTATGGCTGCGGGAATACCTCGTTGCCGAATCCATCGACGGTGCGCATTGGCTTGAAGCGCGATGGCCGGATCGCTTTGCATCAGGGTGCGGTGGATATCGGCCAGGGCTCAAACACAATCGTGACGCAGATCTGCGCCGATGCTGTCGGTGCTCCCATCACTCATTTCGATCTGGTATCGGGCGATACCGCCATCAGCCCGGATTGCGGCAAGACTTCGGCTTCGCGCCAGACTTTCGTGACTGGCAAAGCGGCGCATATGGCCGGAACCAAGCTGCGTGAGGCGATTCTGAACCTAGCGGGTGCTTGCAAGTGCGGAGAGCTTCGCTTTGGGGACAGCAGCATTTCTGTGTGTGAGAACGGGAAGAGCCACACGCTCGACCTGAGCTCGTTGCCAGTCGATGAGCACGGGTATGTAATCACGTGCCAGGAGACGTTCGACCCTCCCATCACTCCGCTCGACGAAAATGGTCAGGGGAATCCTTATGCGGTTTATGGCTTCGGAGCGCATATGGCGGAGGTCGAGGTCGATATCGAACTGGGGACCGTTCGCGTGCTTAAAGTTACGGCGTCGCACGACGTCGGCAAAGCGATTAATCCGACGCTGGTCGAAGGACAGATCGAGGGCGGTGTGGCGCAAGGACTGGGCATGGCGCTGATGGAAGAATTCTTTCCGGGCAAGGGCGAGAACCTGCACGATTACTTGATTCCATCAGCCGGGGATGTGCCTGAGATCGAATCCATTCTGATCGAAGAGCCGTCGTCCATTGGTCCGTTTGGGGCGAAGGGGATTGGCGAACAAGCGGTAATTCCAACCGCGCCGGCGATTCTCAACGCGATCTACGATGCGGTGGGAGTCCGTATTCGCAAAGTGCCTGCAACTCCTGATCGAGTACGCGCAGCGATTCTCGAAAAAGCCCGCGGAGGTGTGCGTGGCTGACGACGCCATCCGCTGCGACGCATGCCCCGTGCTGTGCTACATCAAGCCGGGACGTACGGGATCGTGCGATCGATACGGCAATCACGATGGCACGCTGGTGCGTCTGGATCCGCATGTTGTGCTCAATCGCGCGGTTGAGCGCGGCGATTCGGTTGTGCCGTTTCTGGAGCGCGGCGCCGAGTGGGATGGATCAATGGTCAGTCACGGCGAGACGTTTGTGACGGCGATCGGCGCGGGAACGACGTATCCCGACTACAAGCCGGCACCGTTCATCATCTCCTCGCAGGTGGAAGGCGTGGACATGGTCACCGTGGTGACCGAGGGCATTTTCAGTTACTGCGGTGTGAAGGTGAAGATCGACACCGACCGGCATCTGGGAGCAGAGTGCAGCACGGTGCGGGCGCAGGGCGAGGCAGTGGGCCATGTCACGACCAGCGAATATGGCTCGCAGATGTTGTCGTTGGGCGGCGTGCGGCATCTGACTGGGGGAAGCCGGCACGAGGGAACGGCGACCTGCGACGCGCTGCTGAACTTGTGCAACGGCAAGGCGGTCGAATTGGAAATCGACGACGGCGCAACGGTGATTGTCGAGGCTGGGAAGCCGCCGGTTGTCGATGGCGCGCGAGAAGAGCGCATGCGGGTCGGTTGCGGATCGGCGACCATCGGGATGTTTGCCAAGCAGTGGTTCGGCAAGGTCGACGAGGTCGTCGTCGTTGATGATCACATCACGGGCGTCCTTTCGGAGCATCAGGCGGGCAAGTTGCTCGGTATCCCCGAGACCGGGATCAAGCTGAAGGGAAGAAGGTCCACACCGGGCAGGTATTTTCAGGTCGCGGAGCCGGGAACGTCGTGGGGTGGAACGGACATCGAGGATCCGCTGTCGATCCTGGGTAAGTTCAACGCGAAGAAGGCATGGCCGGGCTTGCGTCTGCTGATGGTGAGTACCACCGGCGAACACTATGCGTACTTCGTGCTGAACGAAGATCTTCGCCCGAAGGAGAAGGAGCTGCCGGCAACTTTAGGCCAGTCGGTTGCGCGAATCAAGGAGAACTGCGAGCCTGCCCTATGCACCGTGCTCTTCATGGGAGGGGCTGGGGGTTCGCTGCGGGCGGGGGTGACGGAGAATCCCGTGAAGTTGACGCACTCGGTACGTGACGCGTTGACGCGTGTCACCTGCGGCGGAGCGCCGGTCTACGTGTGGCCGGGCGGCGGAATCACCTTCATGGTCGACGTCACGCGCATGCCGCAGAACGCGTTTGGATACGTGCCCACACCTGCGCTGGTAGCTCCGATTGAATTCACGCTGAGGCTGGCAGATTATGGTGCGTTGGGCGGATACGTCGATCAAGTGCGGCCGCTGAGTTCGATCTCAGCCGAGAAAGAGGCGAAGAGAACTGTGGCAGCGCGGAAGGATAATCCGTGGCCGCTTGAGGCTGGAGTGAAATCGAGATGAAGCAGCGTGCACGAATGCGAATGCTGCCGGATGGGCGTCGCCTGCATCTGCAGGATGGTCCCATCGACCTGATTGTCGAGGCGTTCGGTGCGGCCAGTGACGTGGACCGGGCGTATCAGGCCGCCTGTGCGCGATTTGTGAATGTTCTCGACGAGCTTTGCGGCGAACTGAAATTTCTACGGCAGGAGTGTTGTCGCGACGCCGAATGGCCTAGCGGATCTGTCGCACGCCGCATGGTGGCGGCGGTCATGCCATATGCTTCGCAGTGCTTTATCACGCCGATGGCTGCGGTTGCAGGCGCGGTAGCAGAAGAGATTCTTGCGACCATGGTTCGTGCTGCGAACCTTTCACGTGCGTACGTTAATGACGGTGGGGATATTGCTCTGCATCTGACAGGTGCGGAGAAGTTCGTGATTGGGATGGTGGAGCGTCCGGATCGTCCGTCATTGTTGGGAACTCTTGCGATCGAGGCAGACAATTCTGTGCGCGGGATTGCGACCAGCGGATGGCGCGGACGCAGCTTCTCACTCGGGATCGCCGATGCCGTGACGGTGCTGGCCGATCGCGCGGCTGCCGCCGATGCCGCGGCCACAATCATCGCGAATGCTGTCGATCTGCCAGGACATCCTGCAATTGTGCGCGTACCAGCCCGTGAGCTTGCTCCTGACAGCGATCTGGGCGCGCGATTGGTTACACAGGGGTTAGGGAAGTTAACGGATGCTGAAGTGAATCTCGCTCTTGATGGCGGTGTGCAAACTGCGGAGCGACTGCGCCGCATGGGCTTGATCCGTGCCGCCGCGCTCAATCTTTGCGGTGAGACTCGATTGGTGGGAGCGGATCGCGTCGCGCGGTTGAATTCTGATGTGGCCGAAAGGAGCCTGGTGCATGCCTGAGGTGTTAGTCAGAAAGAAGATCACCTGTGTGGAAGAGATCTTTCATGAAGGTGGTCCGGTAGCCCAGAAGCCCCTGCGGCGTGCGGCGGCGCTGGCGATTATCAGAAACCCGTTTGCGGGTTCATACGTCGCCAACATCGAAGGATTCATGGACGACTTGAAGCCGCTCGGGCTCGAGATGGCGCGTTCGCTCGTCTCAGCGCTTGGAGGGGATGCGAACGCTGTTGAAGGTTACGGCAAAGGTGCAATCGTCGGGTCCGCCGGGGAACTCGAACACGGAGCTCTGTGGCACGTGCCCGGCGGATACGGAATGCGCGAGGTTCTCGGCGGGGCAAAGGCTATCGTCGCCTCGACAAAAAAAGTCGGCGCGCCGGGAACGCGACTTGATGTCCCAATCACGCATATCAATGCTTCCTATGTCCGCAGCCATTTCGATGCGATGGAGGTTGGAGTGAACGACGCTCCTCGGGCTGATGAGATTTTGCTTGCACTCGTGATGACCACCGGGGCACGCGTCCACGCTCGCGTCGGCGGGCTTAAGGCATCAGAAATCAGGGGAGAAGACGGACTGCGATGAGGCCGGAGACAGTTCAAAGATGAAAGCGAAGATCCGCAAGATTGCGACATTCGTGGAAGAAACCCAGCGCGAGATGGATCGCGAGATCGCCCCGCCTACACGCAAGGCAGCCGCCGTCGCGGTGATTGAAAATCCTTGCGCGGGGAAGTATGTCGAAGATCTTGCGGAGTTAATGGCCATCGGCGAAGAACTCGGCGAGCTGCTGACAGCACGGGCGGTTGCGGCTCTGGGAATTTCGGGCCCCTCGGCCGAAAGTTACGGCAAAGCAGCGGCTGTCGGCGAGAACGGAGAACTGGAACACGCGGCGGCGATTCTCCATCCCAAGCTTGGTACTCCGGTGCGGCGCGTCCTCGGCAAAGGTGCGGCGCTGATTCCATCGTCAAAGAAGCGCGGCGGACTGGGAGTGGTGCTCGACATTCCTCTGGGACACAAGGACGCAGCATTCGTCCGCAGTCATTTCGATGGTATGGAGGTCCGATTGAACGACGCACCGCGCGCCAATGAAATTATGGTCGCTGTGGCGGTGACAGACAGCGGGCGGCCCATCCCACGGGTCGGCGGATTGACCAAAGATCAGATCAAGGGCCAAGACGGACTGCGCTAAGACTCACTTGTCGGCCGGAGCCCGCATCAGAAAAGAGAGGTTCCCCACTTTGTAGAGAACCTTCCCATGCGAATCCGAGGTTGGTTTCGCTTTCCCCGCCCGGACAGTGTCAAACGCCTCGACCAATTCTGCGAGCACCGCGGGCTTCGCGACAGGAATGTTGTGAGCTCCTAAAACAGTCTTCACTTGCGGAGCAAGTGCCGCCAGACGGCGGATTGAACGGGAATAGGCGTCGAGATCAGTCTCTGGGCGGAAGAGCCAAATCGGAGCGGGATAGTAAGTGTCTCCCGTGAAGAGCAAGCCGTTGGCGCGATCGAGAAGCGAGATCGCATCCGGAGTATGTCCCGGGGTCGAGATGACTTCGATAACACGACCTCCAAGATCGATGCGCTCGCCGTCATGAATGTATTTCGTAGTCTTCCATGGACGTGTCTGGTATGACTTCGCGTCAAACTGTCGCGGCAGCGTGCCGCAGATCTGGTCCGGAGTAATTTCGGCTTGCGCGTCTTCGCGCGAGCCGCGCGCATTCTGTCGGCTGAAGTCCGTGTCCATGCTGTAGATCGTGTCGAACTGCCAGTTGCCTCCGACGTGATCATCGTGGGTATGCGAATTCAAGACGACAATTGGCAACTTTGTGAGTTCGCTGACGACCGCCTTGACGTCGCTGATGCCCATCCCCGTGTCGAACAGAATCGCTTTCTTCTCGCCCAGGATGAGATAGCCGATGGTTTCTTCGGCTTGGTGCGGTTCATAGATGGCGAACACGTTAGGAGCGGGCTTGTAGACTTCGAACCAAGGATCGCTGACATTCACGCGTTCAAGCGTTTTGTATTCGGAGCGCGGGAGGGCGCGGCACCAGTCGGGAGTCGTGACTTGCGCGAACAGGTGCGCTGCAGACAGAAGAAGAGAGAGCGCGATAACGGATGCGATCTCCACAGTTCCGCTCGGCCGGCGCCCTCGCGGGACGGCCGAGGCGGCCGTCGCTACATGATCTGCATGTTCCGTATGATCTGCGTTCACTTCACCACCTCTGGAATGCGGGTTGCCGGCGGCGTATTGCGGCTGCGCTGGATGCTGACTGCGCCATCGGTGACGACCATGCCGACTCCTGGCAAGTCTCCTTTTTGAATGCTGTCGAGCAGATTCTTGCCTGACGATTGCTGGGCTGTGTCGAGGAAGACGAAACTTGCTTCGCGGCCGGGAGCCAATAGGCCGCCGTTCAGGCTACGCATCTTCGCTGTGTTACCGGTGGCCAGGCAGATCGCTTGCTCTGCTGGAATCTCTCCGAGCGAGGACAGCATCGAGATCATTCGCAAGATGCCAAGCGGCTGCACGCCCGAACCTGCAGGGGAGTCGGTCCCAAGAATTACGCGATGCAGTTGCTTCAACTCTTTCGCGGTGCGCAGCGCAAGAAGCCCGGCGCGCTCATTTCCGTTGTGAACGATCTCCAGTGCGCGCGGGGAACGTTCGCACAACTCGACGATCTGATCGTCGGGCAGCGCAGTGTGGCCACCGTTAACGTGGCCTATCACGTCGGCGTCGGTTTCGAGCACCATATCTTTGTCAATGAGGCTCGATCCCGGAATCGACGGACCTCCTGTGTGAATCGTGCTCTGGATGCCGTACTTGCGCGCCCATGCCACCATGCGGCGTCCGGTCGTGCCGTCTTTCACGCTGCCCAGGCCGACTTCTCCGAGAAACTTCACGCCAGCGGCGGCGAGTTCCTTGAAGTCGTCTTCGACCATGCCTTGCTCCAGGACCGGAGCGCCCGCGTAGATCTTCACGCCTCCCGGACGAAATGCCTGAAAGGCTCGCTGCGCGAAGACCGCCATCGCTTTCAGTCCAACAACATCTTTCGGACGTCCGGGCGTGTGCACCTCACCGGCAGAGACCATCGTCGTGACGCCTCCGTGCAGGCAGCTATCGATCCAGCCAAGTTGATTCTGGCGCGGCGTCCAGTCGCCGCAGACCGGGTGCACGTGGCTGTCGATCAGTCCAGGAGCGAGCGCTGTGCCCTTGGCGTCGATCGTGGTGGTTGCGGCGGTGATGTCAACATCTTTCTGTTGGCCAACGGCTTGAATCTTGCCATCAACTGCCACCACCGTGTCGGCATCAAGAATTGGGTGGTCGAGGTCGCCGCTAAGAAGCAGTCCGATATTGCGGATGACCAACTTGCAGGAAGCCGCAGGTGCTGCCGCATCGTGGCTCATGGTGTTTATCCCCGAGATGAATAAGCCAACAAATCATACGCGACGCTTCTATGTGGGTGAAGGGATGTCGTGGTGTTGTCAGAGCTGAAATAATAATGTTACGCTCGGCGTTTTCAAGGAAGGACGCAAATGGTTTCGCGCGACTTTGTATTTTGGGAAGTAGATGTGCAAAGAGACTTCATGTTGCCGGGGGGAAATTTGTATGTACCCGGGGCGGAGAAGTTGCTGCCTAATATTCGGCGACTCACCGATGCAGCGCGCCAAGGAAAGGTATTCCTGGTGTCACACGGGGATTTCCATGCTCCGAACGATCCCGAGTTCAAAACTTTTCCTCCACACTGTGTGAAAGGGACGTCTGGATCAGAGCTCGTACCCGAAGCGCTAACGGACAACGTGATTCGGGTGGAAAACACGGACTCTGCGAAATTCCCTGAGGATCTTTCGCAACACAAACAGATTCTGCTGGAAAAGCAGACACTCAATATCTTCGAGAGCCGGCACGCCCATAAGGTCGTCCAACGCCTGGGGGACCGCGCCGAGTTTGTGGTGTTCGGAGTGGTTACCGAGTACTGCGTGAGTTTTGCGGCGAAGGGTCTGCTCGAAAGAGGGCGACGGGTCGCGGTGGTAAAGGATGCGATCGAAACTCTGAAGCGCGAGGACGGCGAGTCGACGGTCGCCGAGTTGCAGCGGCTCGGGGCGCGCTTGGTCACAACCGATCAAGCGCTCAACGCGCTTGGCTGAGAGCTTCGAGTCTTCAGTCTTGCTGCCCGACGCGCTGGTCTAAGCGTCTAAGATCGCAGTCAATGCCGAACGGTCCCAGAATATGCCGCGCTCCCTGCACCAGCAGCGTTCGCAAATACGGATCGCCCTCTTTGCTGATGCGTAGTTGCGGCTCGCTCTCTCCCGAGTTCCTGCGTCCCGGTTGCAGTCCCAGATAACCGCCCAAGTCGCGGCTCTTGCCGACTCCTCCCAAATCAGGATCATGCGGCCTGACCGCCGCGGCGACGAGAGCGTTCCAAAATAGGCTAGAATTTTTGGCCGAGACTTTCGAGTTCGCTTTTCAGCCGACGAAGGTTAGCCTCCAGTCTGCTCTCTTCCGCGTCACTTAAGTCGGCGTCCTCCCTTAGTCGCATGATCGTATCGTAGGCTTTCCGAGCAGTTTGAGCCGTGCGTCTTTTCTTCTCCGGGGATGTTGCCGTCAACGCGAGGTTCGAAAAGGTGAGACCGACTTCAGAATCAATGGTCAGAAAATCCGCCCTAAGTTTATTTGTTCGGCCGTTTAAAGCACGACGCCTTGGCATTGAATCTCCTCTCTTACGGCCGCTGCTAACCCAGCTGGAGAGTTCAGATTGGATGCCAATAACTGCTCCACCGGATGTTCCAGAAGGACGATGGATGGGTAAACCCATTTCGCGTTCATAACGCTGCACCGTGCGAACTCCCTTTCCCAAAAAGTTCGCGATCTCTTTCCATCCGTTGAGAATCGCGGGGGCGAGATTCACCATGGCGAGGGCATGATACACCGTTTTTCAACAGGAACTCGATTGGCGCAAAATCGCCATTTCACTCAAAATCCCGCGGCAGGGGTTTTGAGCGCTATGGCCTGATAACAATAGTTATTACTTCACAACGTGAAAGACTGTCGTTGAGGACCGCACTCTTAGAAACATTCCTGCCCGGAGTATGCGTGGCAGAAGACGCTGTTGCACAATATGAAGGCTGGCCCGTGGACGGAATTTACTTCAGGACAAGAAGCCCACTAGCCTAGGTTCGAACGGCGAACAGGCTTCATGTCTTGCAATCCGCTGGTGAGCGCTGGGGTGGGAACCTCCACCGGACGCGGCATGTAGGCCAAGTTTGGCTTTGGGGACGCCATCGAGAGTGGCTTCTCGACTGCAAGAAAAAGCAAAGCACCTACCACGATCGTCGCGAGCATCGCGCCCGCGCAGAGCAGCAGAAACAGGACGGCAGGCAGTGGCTGAGTTCCGAATGCGTAACCCATCGACCTGGCAACGAATCGCAGCGTCAGTCCATGGATCAGATAATACGAGTAACTGGTATTCCCTACCCAGCGCAGTCGCGTGACGGAGAAGAACCTGCTAAGGATTCCGTTGTAGAACAGTGAGTAAAGAGCGAGTGCGAAGAAGCTGACGAAAAGCAGCGGCGTGTTCACTGGTGGAATTCCTGCATGGTTGAGCGCAACGCGTAGATGGTATTTGGCGCTGAGTCCCATCCAAGTCAGGGCAAAGATGACAAGGCCGATGGTAAACGCTTCGCCGCGCCAGCCAAGATATCGAGCGCTGCCGAAGTTGGTGGCCAATTCCCACAGGCACGCGCGCCAAACATGATCAGGTGTGGGTGAGAGTTCCAGTGGAGTGCGCAAAGAACATATTGCAATACGCATAGCGCCAGCACAAAGCCGATTCGCCATCCTGCAGACCAGCGCCGCAGTCGAAACGCCCACATGCTGAAGGGAAGGATCAGATAATAGAACCACTCGTAACTGAGCGACCATGCCACCCGGACGAGGGGCGTAATCGGAAGCATGCCGGGCAGCATCGCGAGATTCAGAAACAGATATTCCACGGCTGCTTTGGGCGCTCGCGGAATCCGCGACTCCATGGGCATGACGTAGGAGAGCGCGCCGTATACCACGAATACGAAAAGGAAGACGGGGTACAGACGCCGGACTCGGCGGCCAAGATAGGTCAGGATAGAAGTCGGCTTTCGCATCACGATGCCGTACATCAGGAAGCCGCTGATGACGAAGAAGATGTCGACGCCGACGTTACCGACCACACCCGCGAAATATGCGCTCGCCTTGATCAGGGAGTTCGGTCGCGCATAAAGGCCCAGCCGCGCGTAGAAATGCACGAAAAATACCATCAGGGCGGCGACACCGCGCATTCCTTCCAGCGCCAGCATCCGTTGGGGTGACGCCGGCGATTCAAACAGGTTTGCGAGAGAAAAGCGGCGCCCCGCTCCGGTGAACATATACACCAGTCCCTGTCGCTGAGATGTGGGCAGTTATGTCCGATTCCAACTATCACGTTGATCTCAACGTGTCACATGTCAAAACCTCCAGTGCCGACTCACTCTGGTTCAATGCGCGAGTTCCCCAGAAGGACAACTCGGTACCGTTGGCCGCGTGAACGAAGATAGCTGGGATTCGACGTGATTCTGCGCCCGCCAGAAAGCCAAGTCAAGGTTCCGTAACATCGCCTACACTCAGAATCCGCTTTGCAGCTCAAAGCGTGTAATCGCCTGGTTGCAACAATCATCGGCAAGCATTGTTGAATTTCTCCTTCGTAGCTGCTGGTTGGGGATGTCACTGAGGCAGAAAACGACGACATAGCCCTCAACGGTTCTGTTAGTTCTCACAGTTTTCTATCTAGTAAGAAACCGCCAATCTGATGCCTGTCAACCCACAAACTCATTTGGGACTGTGGGGTTGCGTCCTTGGCAATAGGTGCTCCAGCAACTCGCCCGCAGGAGGAAGGAAATGAATCTCCGTGGAGTTCTTAGAAAGCTGACCTTAACAGATCTTCTGCTCTTAAGCGCGCTGCTGGCTGGGCGAGCTCTGGCCGAGGAAACAATCAAAGGGCAGGTCCTTGGCGCAGGAGCGCCCATCGTCAAATCGACCGTTACACTGTGGGAAGCGAGCACGGGCGTGCCTAAGCAACTTGCGCAAACCAAGACTGATAGCGATGGACGATTTGAAGTTCGCAGCAGCGGAGCCCATAACGATGCGAGCGTGTACATCATCGCGACTGGAGGTGAACCGAGGAGCGGCGGGGGAGACAACCCGGCGATCGCGCTGCTGACTGTGCTTGGCGGCAACCCTCCGTCTAAGCTCACTATTAATGAGCTGACGACCATCGCGTCGGTATGGACCGACAACCAATTCATTGACGGGTCAGCGATCAAAGGTAATGCCCTCGGCCTACGCATTGCTTCGGGTAACGTGCCGAACTTCGTCGACCTTCAAACCGGGGGCTACGGCGGCGCGATCCAAGATTCGCTGAATGGTCCGCAGACGACGACGCTCGCCAACTTCGCGACGCTCGCCGACGTGCTCGCAGGATGCATCGCTCGCGTGCGCACCGACGCATGTTCTAGCCTTTTTTCCGCGTCCACCGGGCCGGCCGGGAGCGCACCATCCGATACGCTGCACGCCGCCGAATCAATCGCGCGGTATAACTGGTATAAGCCCGAACGGCTATTCGCGCTGCTCGACGCGTTCTATCCTGTTGCGCCGGTCAACCATCTGCGCACGCCGCCATTTGAGCCGTATCTGAGTTTCGCGCCGAGCGCATGGACTCTCCCACTCGTTTTCGACGGCGGCGGCTCACGTGCCAGCGGCAAGATGATGTTCGATGCTGATGGTGATCTGTGGGCCGTGAGTAACTTCACCGTCGGTTTTCAAGGCCAGGATACGTTCTGGCAGGGCCATGTGGCTGAGTTCGCGCCGAACGGCCGCCCGATCTCACCGATTACGACCGGCTTCTACGGTGGCGGCATGGAAGGCGGTACGTTCGGGGCAGCAATCGACGCAAGCGGCAACCTTTGGGCCGAACAGTTACGGCGGACAGTCGATCTCGGTTTTCGACAAGCACGGCAAACCGCTGACGCCGCCTGACGGCATCACGTTTGACCATCAGCTTGGCTTGATGCAAGGTATCATCGTCACCTCCAACGGTGACGTGTGGGTTCTCGGCATTTCCAAGAACCAACTCGTGTACTTTCCCAAGGGTGATTGGACGAAGGGCCGCATTGTGTGCGAGGGGCGCACCGTTGCACCCTGCAGCGAGATGGCCGGACCGTTCCATCTCGCCGTCGACCAGCAGGATCGCATTTGGGTCGACAACGCCTTCGGCGATACAGTCATTCGTTTTCCAGCTTCGGATCCCAGCAAAGTTGAGACGTTCAAGACCGGCGGCTTCAGCGGAAGCGGCATGAACATCGACAGTCAAGGCAACGTCTGGGTTACCAATCGAATCAGCAACTCTTCGCAGGGTGTAGCCGTGGTTCAAAACATCATGAAGGCAATAAAGGCAAGCGGTAGTTACTCTGACTGGCCGCTTGTGAGTGCAATGGCAGCTCAGACCACCGGTGGCGGGAACATAACGCTCTTTAAACCGGACGGTACGCAGGCGCAGGGCTCGCCGTTTTCCGGTCCTAGCCTTCCCGGCCCATGGGCTGTCGCCGTCGACGGCGACGATCAAGTTTGGATCTCCAACTTCGCAGCGCCGTGGGGTCAGCTCGCACATCTCTGTGGCGTTCGCACCGAGACCTGCCCACCGGGTATGAAGACCGGTGATCCTATCTCACCTTCCCTCGGCTACGTGGGGGGGATGCAGTTGCTCGTTGACGTCGACATCGATCCTGCCGGCAACGTCTGGGTCGGGAATAACTGGCAGGACTACAAACAGTGTTACGGAACGCCGGTCGAAGCGTTATCGACGCTTTGTGGCGGACAAGGCGTTGTGGTTTTCTACGGGATGGCTAAGCCGGTTCGCACGCCGCAGATCGGACCTGCACGTCCATTCTAGCTGTCGTAACATCCCCATCTCACTCATCTAACGTCAGGAAAAACATTTTCCTCTGGATTAAAGAGTGATAAGGCCCTGCTTAACAAAGTCGTGTCCAATAGTCCAGGATGATCCATTCTTCTTAATATACCCACTTAGGTAAACTCTTTTAGACAGCAAGGCACCCGCGCAGCGATCAGATGCTACGCGGGTGGTTCTGCCTTGGCGGTTAACTCCGACATCCTAGAGGACGAAACAGCTATTTATTCTGGCTGGCGTCGTCGGGATTGATGAAGTTGAATTGAAATGGCGATTTGCCATGTACCTGCACGATGACCTGGCCGCAGGCCATAGCGTAGTGATGCATGTCAGGGTCGAGAAAAGCAAAACTACCGTTAGTAAACGCCGCCATCTTGTGTGTGTCGAAGTGATCGCCCATGCCCACCTTGAAAGAGCCTTCAAGCACCGTGACGTTTTCCCGAAAGGGATGAAAGTGCGGCGCGATGCGATACCCGTCGGGCATTTTCAGACGCACTGTGAAGTCCCCCGTTGTTGCGTTGGGATCGCCTTCCAGCACAGCAAATTGTGCGCCGGGAGCCAGGAACGGGGGTGCCGGACCCCAGGGAATGGTGTCAGGTGTGAACGCATGGTGTTGGTCGTCCGCACTAGCGTGGGCGGCTCTTGTGAGAAGATGCCCCGTGCATGCGAGCATGGCGACGATCGCCAGGGTGAGATAGAAAAAACGTTTCATTGAATGCCTCCTTGGCATTGGTAGAGGGATGATCTGCTAGCGGGCAGAACGTTGCAATGAGTGGTGAGTCTCGTTTGGATGTTTTTTGTATATCGACGCAAATCATTGACTTATTGGTAGATAATGCCTTGAGTGGGCGGAATGGCGGGACAACGAAAGACTGTCGAAAGTGTGGAACTCGATCTCGGGCGCTACCAACTGCGGCGGTTTGGGCGGCGGGTGAAGCTCGAGCGGAAACCTATGGAGTTGCTGATCTTTCTAGTCGGCCGGCGAGAGCAGTTGGTCACACGCGAAGAGATCGTGAAGAAGCTCTGGCAGTCCGATCTGTTCATCGATTCGGAACGAAATCTGAACAATATCGTGCGAAAGATTCGGACAGCACTAGGTGACAACGCCGATAAGCCCCGTTTCATAGAGACGGTGATCGGGAAGGGTTACCGGTTCATTGGGCCAGTGTGGGTGATAGGAGCACAATACCCACGAGCGGGCCTGGATGAGACGGAGAGTCTCCGCACGGAGAATGAGAACGCGCGCTGGGAGCGCACATCGCTGGCTGTGCTTCCGCCTGTCTTGCTCGGGAAGGGCAGCGATGATGATGGGCTCTGCCTGGGACTTGCCGAGGCGCTGGCATCGCGACTCGGCAATTTGCGCGGCGTCGATGTGCTGCCGATCTCGGCAGTCCTGAACCTGCCAAGTGGCACGGATGCTTCTGGAGTCGGGGCACGGCTCGGGATCCGCTTCGTAGTACATGGCGCGATTCAGATGTCGAAGGCTCGGTTGCGGCTGTCGCTCGAGTTGGTAGACACGTATTCAAGAAGATCGCTCTTCAGCAGGAAATGCGATCTCGATGTGGAGCGGATGGCAAACCTGGAAAGCGAGATCGCGCAGCAGATAGCAGGAGCGTTGAAGAGGCCGCTGGGTGCAGCGCAGACGACTGCTGAACGCCGACGGCACAGCCGGGATCCTTTGGCATATGCGGAGTTTATGCGTGGGCTCCGACTGAGCTCGTCAGGGGATCCGGCACAGATGGAGCAGGCAGCCCGCCATCTGATGAATGCGGTCACGCGCGATCCAAATTTTGCGCTTGCCCATGCCACATTGTCGTTCGCATGCACGACGCGGCATTTCGAGTCGGATCCTGCAAACGTGTGGCTGGAAAAAGCGGAGTTCCATTGTCGACGTGCGCTGGAGATCGAGCCGGAGCTGCCAGAGGGGTACGTGGCACGTGCCTTTCTGCTCTGGGGGCCGTCGAAGAATTTTCAGCATCTGGAGGCAATTGCGGATTTAAAGCGAGCGATTCACCTGCAGAACAATTTGCCGCACGCGTACAACCGGCTAGGCACGATCCTCGCGCACATCGGGCTCTTGGACCGCGCACGCGAGATGTACGAGCGAGGGCGATCGTTTCATCAAAACAAGGTGGTCAGTCGGAGCATTGTGCAGGTGTATGTATGGAACCAGGAGTACGAATTGGCGCGGGAGCAGATTGAGGCGTGGCGGGCGGAGAGTCCGGCGAATAAGTATCCTATCTACTTTGCGCCACAGCCGGCGATCATAACGGGAGACTGGGGCGAGGCGAGGCGGCTGATCGACCAAGCTAATGAACTGCTGCCCGACGAGCCGATGATTGTGAGCTTAGAGGGCGTGCTGCATGCGCTGACGGGGCGAAATGCCGAGGCGCTCGATTGCGTGACGCGAGCGTGTTCGAATCCAAAGACATTCGGGCATGCGCATCATACGTATTATCAGATCGCGTGCACTCTCGCACTGAGCGGTCGGTGCCAGCCGGCGCTCGAGTGGCTGGAGCGCAGCGTGGCGACGGGCTTCGCGTGCTGGCCGTTTTTCATGAAGGATCCGTGTTTGCAGAATCTGCGCGGCATGTCGGAGTTTGAGTTGTTGGTGAGCACGCTGCAGGCAAAGTATCCGGATAACCTGGGAGTGTTGTAGTGGTTTAACCAGATCGATGCGTCTTCTAGAATTGCGCCTTCGGTTGGTTGGCGAAACTCCCGATTACGCTTAAAACCCTTCTGTTGTCGTCGGCTGGAAACTCGCTTGCGCCAATGCTTCGATCCGGTCGTTGTACTCGACGATCCTCTCGCTCACCTCTGCGATAGCCGACAGCAAAGGCTCCAGCGCCCGTTGCAGCTCCGGACTCAGGTTCTCAGCTTTCTCCGGATCCATGTCGCGTACGTTGCAACCGCGCAAGCGTTCGCCGTAGCTCTTGGCCAGCCCGCGCGCCGTGTTCACCAGCCCCGTACGCGCCCGCACCAGCCCGGCACGTGCACGAATCATCATCAGATCTGCTTGTGCTTGCGCGCTGCGATGCTTCACCGGATACAGCAACTCGGGATCGATCCGCGCCAGCCGCGCCAAGGTCTGCGCATCCAGCCGATCGTCTTTCTTCCGACTCTCCCCCGATCAACCGCACCTTGCGCGCATTGGCCACGATCACTTCGTGTCCCCACTGCCTGAGCAAGCGACTGATCCAGGGCGAATGCGCCCCGATTTCCAGTGCCACTCGACTGCGCGGCATGGTGCCGAACATTTCCTGCA
>DATFQQ010000189.1:0-2107 GCA_035264195.1 Candidatus Sulfotelmatobacter sp.
GGACACTTACATTTTTGGGCGCATTTTACCGGGGGCGGCTGTTTCGATTCTCGTTGGCAATATCTTCTACGCCTGGCAGGCCCGGCAGCTTGCCCGGGAGACGGGACGTGAAGATGTAACCGCACTGCCCTATGGCATCAACACGGTCAGCCTCTTCGCTTTTGTTTTCTTCATTATGTTGCCGATTTATCAGGAGACCAAAGATCCCGTCTGGGCGTGGAAAGTCGGGCTCGTTGCTTGCTTTCTGAACGGTGTCATCGAAATCCTCTGCGCCTTCGTGGCCGAAAGCGTGCGCCGCGTGACGCCGCGCGCAGCGTTGTTGTCCGCACTGGCGGGTATCGCGATTACATTCATTTCGATGGATTTTACTTTCAAAATTTTTGCACAGCCTTTGGTGGCGCTGGTGCCGATGGCAATTATCTTTGTGGCGTATTTCTCGCACCAGAAATTTCCGCTTGGCTTGCCTGGCGGTATGGTT
The DNA here is from genome assembly GCA_035264195.1 of Candidatus Sulfotelmatobacter sp. Classification (GTDB taxonomy): domain Bacteria; phylum Acidobacteriota; class Terriglobia; order Terriglobales; family Acidobacteriaceae; genus Sulfotelmatobacter. The sequence continues at coordinate 479 of DATFQQ010000189.1, forward strand.
GCGATCGCGGTGGGCACTCTACTTGGCTGGTCATTGGGCACCATGACCGGGAAGACATTGAATTCGACCTATGCGCTGACAATTCCGGTCTTTGCCGGTGGTCCGCTTTGGGAGGCATTGTCAGATCCGGGCTTTCTGAATTATTTTTCGATTATTTTTCCAATGGCAATTTTCAACGTCGTTGGATCGTTGCAGAACATCGAAAGCGCGGAAGCAGCGGGCGACAGTTACCGCACCTTCCCATCTCTCATGGCCAATGGGATCGGCTCCGTCGCGGCAGCATTCTTCGGCAGCGTCTTTCCTACGACTATCTATATTGGTCATCCCGGTTGGAAACGACTCGGAGCGCGGTCCGGCTATTCCACATTGAATGGATTGTTCATCGCTTTTCTTTGTCTTACCGGGACGATTCAATCTGTCCAGGGCTTGATTCCTCTCGAAGCAGGAATTGGGATTCTTCTCTACATCGGAATTATCATCGTCGCGCAGTCGTTTCAGGAAACACCGAAGGAACATGCTCCCGCGGTAGCTCTGGGGATCGTTCCGGCATTGGCCGCGTGGGGACTTTTGATGCTCGAGACGGGGCTCAGAGTCGCCGGCAAATCACTCTACCTAGTCGGATTAGCGCCGTTTGGCCAGAGTCCGGCGATGCACGGTGTGATTTCCCTGCAGCAAGGGTTCATATTCACCTCAATGATTCTTGCTGCGATCGGAGTGGCGTTGATCGAACGGCGGTTTAGGACAGCGAGTCTTTGGTCTTTGGCTGCCGCGCTGCTCTCGGCCGTAGGAATCATTCACGCTTATGAGCTCACGCCGGGCGGCATTGCTAATCGCTTCGGCTTCCTCGCTGCGCCGGAGTTCTTCGTGGGTTATCTTCTGTTGGCGTTGCTCTTCTTCGCTGTGGGATTATACGCAAAGCAAAGGTAAGGTGATTCTGCGTTGGTCAAAAGCTAGCGTGCCTGCGGCGTCTCTGCGGTATACTGTTGGTTGTTGATGAAAGTGACCTCCCAGTGATTGCCGCCGTTATGGTTGAGGCGGGTAACGCTACAAGGATCGAGGTGGAAGTTGCGGTAGTTATTTAAATGAGTTCCGGTGATTCTGCAGATGATGCTCAAAATTGGGAAGTTATGGCTAACCACGACGATGGCTTGCTCGGCAGCGTGACGCTGCACGATTCGATTCAATCCGTTCCAGGCCCTCCGTGCCACATCCACCAACCGTTCGCCGCCTGGTACCTGGATCTCTGCCGGTTCGGTCCTCCATTTCTGGATAAATTGCGAGTAGTTCTCCTTGATTTGTGAAAATGTCAGACCTTCCAATTCGCCATGGTCAAGTTCACGAACGTCGTTCTCGATCAGTACAGGGAGTTGATGACGCAGACTGAAGAACTGAGCAGTCTGTTGCGCCCGCTTCAGATTGCTCGAGTAAATTCCGTGTATGGGTTCGTTCGTTAGCGACGCAACAATCTGCTTTGCCTGGCGAACTCCGACCTCATTCAGATCCAGATCCGTTGCACCCTGGCAGCGACCCTGCAAATTCCAATCTGTGGCACCGTGACGAACCAATAGGACTTGCACGATATCAACCCTGAATAAGATTAATTTTGCAGAAGCGCTAACTTTCTTGCAA
>DATFQQ010000190.1:0-8383 GCA_035264195.1 Candidatus Sulfotelmatobacter sp.
AAATTTTCACTGAGGCTATCACTGCACCGAGGCACAACGTCAGAGAAATAATAACTGCGAAATTAAAGCAGGAAGATCGCCAATGGCAGGACTCCGGCCCCCCGCCCTACCGCGAAGCGGTTTAGTCCAACGACGCTTCAACTCGATCCCATTACCGCATGATGCGTATACCTTGGGTAGATTGAAGCCCTAACTACCAAAATCGGTCTATCCAGCGGTGACACAATAGGGTGCTGTTCCTTGTGGGACGAACTGCGCAATATTCTCACGCGAAGCGAGAATGAATGGGCGCCTTTGAATCGTTTTGCAGATGACGGGTGCGCCCGCTACGAGGATTTTCAGTCCTCTTGCCGTACCGAGACTATGTGTCACTATCGGTCGCTATTGGTATCTATTCAGCCGTTTAACGGCGGTCTCAGCCGGTTGATTTTACCGATTCGAACACATAGTGGCATATAGTTCCAGCAAAGTTGTGGCAAAGTCAGACCCATCCTGTTGGTAAATTGCAGAAGGAGAACACTTGAATGCCATTATTCCCAACCTTTCCAGGGCTTCCTATTCCTGGAAGAAATATCCAACGTTTTTGACGGCTGACCACTAGCAGATTTTCTCAGCTTTGGAAGTTTTCTCACAGAAGATTCGGACAAGATTCGGACAACCATAACTCTTTATCTTAGAGAAGTTTGCAGGGCCGCCCAGCCTATCTTTTGTCACTGCAATAGGTGCTCTTTCCGTATTGGGTAACAAGCTAGTCGAATTTGGGTGCGCGCGTTTACCAACGGTTAGATTAAGACACATGATCGCCGCCACAACCGCGATGACTGGCCGAAATATCGGTGATCTCTTCACTGCTGCCGGGATGACTGGGGCTGGTTCCAGGGAGGGATTCACGCGTACCTATAATCAGAGGTGATTGTTAGTTTGAAATCCATGTGTTTTTCCGTATTAGATAAGGTAACCACCAGACAGACTTTCTCCCCATATCTTTTCTTACTGAGGAGCCTGACTCATGACCAAAGACCTCCGCATCAACGCAGACCGAATGCTTGCTACGTTTAACCAATTGGCGTTGATTGGTGCGACAGCCGAGGGAGGTGTAAACCGTCCCACTTTTAGTGAGGCTCATCTCGCGGCCTGCAAATGGTTTCGGGAGGAAGTCGAACAGGCAGGCTTGGAGTTTCGCACCGATGGGGCAGGGAATCATTCGGCTCTCTTAACCTTCGAACATTCCAACTTGCCCACCTTACTTTTAGGCTCCCACCTTGACTCCGTCCCAGATGGCGGACGTTTCGATGGCGCGCTTGGTGTGGTCGCCGCGCTCGAAGTGTTGAGAACCGTCAAGGAAAACGAGATCAGGCTTAAAGTGAATCTTGAAGCGATTGATTTCACGGGTGAAGAAGGAACGTTGGTGGTTCTGCTAGGGAGCGCGGCGTTGTCGGGTCATCTCAGTCAAAAAGATTTGCAAACTCCGCGTGGTGGACGCGAAAATTTGGTCGAAGGAATGAAACGCGCGGGGTTATCTGATGAAAGCATGTTGAGCGCGGCGCGACCGAAGGGATCTTTGGCAGGATATTTGGAATTGCACATCGAACAGGGCAAACGACTCGAACGTGCGGGAATTAATATCGGAGTTGTTTCAGCAATCGTTGGAATTTGGTCATATCGTTTGTCATTTATCGGGCGCGCGGACCATGCAGGCACAACGGCAATGGACGACAGACGCGATGCATCATTGGGTGCGAGCGCATTCACGCTTGCCGCACGTGAATTGGTGATGACGAAGTTCCCGAACTGTGTGGTAAACGTTGGCAAAATGGACTTTGCTCCCGGCGCCTTCAACATCGTTCCTGCGCGGGTGGATATGGCATTGGAATTTCGCTCACCTGATGAAGAGGAATTCAAGCAGTTGGATGCTGCTTTGCTTGAATTGGCGGGTCACGAAGCCCTGCGGTTTGGTTTGGAGTTGAAGGTTGAATTTCTCGGCAAACATTCACCAAGTATCATGAGTGATTCAATTCAACGCGCGTATGCCGGAGCCTGTAACGATTTGGGACTAACCCATGTCCCAACGACCTCGGGCGCGGGACATGATGGTCAATCGCTTGCAGAATTATGTCCCGTTGGCATGATCTTCGTCCCTTCAGTCGATGGAGCGAGTCATTCGCCACGTGAATTCACCAAGTGGGAGGATTGTGTGAACGGCGCAAATGTTTTGCTACAAGCGGCGTTGAGGTTGGCGACAGAGTAAATAACCATAGATGAACTTTTAGTCCATAAAAAGCAGGACGTTGAACACAGCGAGCAAATCGAACCCGACCAACACAGGATGGTAAATCCTCATAAGCAAGTCGATTTAGTCTTGCCGGACTCCCTCCATTTTCGACTAGAATAAGGGAGCCAATAGTTCTGACAAAGGTGGACAAAGTCAGTAAACCCGATCACCCCCAATCATCTCGCACCAGCCATTAAATAAGTGCGCCGCCGAAAAGCTCAAGTGCTTAAGATTCGGCTTTCGCCTTGCAGGCGGCCTTTGGTGATATTAATATCGCCAAAGACAGACCCATATACTATCTCCACATCAAAGCAGAGAGGATCATGCCAACGCTATATACGAGAAACGTATAATCTGACGGATTCGTTAAGCGATACTGAAGTACTCGACGACTGGCGGTTTCTGATGGAAGAGGTCGTGCCAGCGGGTCCAGCAAGTCCGTGGGACACGATCGGTGAAGGTCTATTCTGGTGCCGGAGCGCTGAGGGCAGACATTACCATATTAATTGTGGGACATGGAAGATGCCAGCGTCTATGAGCGCGCCGTGGTGGATCCAGTGTCTACGCAAACTCTTGGGGCGATTCTATGCGCCATCGATTTGAAAACCGCTGGGCAGTCGTTTCGCCGCGAAGTGACTGCGGAGTTAATCCGGGCGCTCAGTAGTACGGGTGAGGTGGGGCTGCTGCACGGCACGCGGGAATCCTCGCTGGGCTAATGCTGCGAAGCGTGGTCCCGGAGTCCATTGACTGGTTTGTTGAGGGCTGGCTCTCGATACCGGTCCACCTAACAGAAACGGCAGTGACCGGTTCCCGCTGTCGCGGTCGTCGGTAGGGGGAATTCTCTTTGGGGAGGCACAAGGTGCAAAGGGTCGGACTCCGGACGTCACTCGCCGGCAGCATCGGCAATCTCCTCGAGTGGTACGACTTTGCTGTGTTCGGTTACTTCGCACCGTTCATCAGCACGCAGTTCTTTCCCGCCGACGATGCGGTCGCGGCGCTCATCAATACGTTCGGCGTGTTCGCCGCCGGGTATCTAGTGCGCCCCATCGGAGGCTTGCTCTTCGGACCGATCGGCGATCGACTGGGGCGGGCACACACCCTGCGGCTGTCCATCTTCGTTATGGCCGTGCCCACCACCCTCATTGCTTTTCTCCCCACTCACGCCCAGGCCGGGTTCCTCGCACCAGCGCTCCTCGTCGTCCTGCGGCTCGCGCAAGGACTGTCCGTCGGCGGTGAGTACATCGGTTCGTGCTGCTACCTTGTCGAAGCCGCCCCCGCCGAGCGACGCGGGCTGTTCGGGAGCTGGGTGCCGTTGGGCACCGTCGCCGGGATGCTCCTCGGCTCGGCGGTGGCGACGCTGATGCATAATCTCTTGTCCCCGGAGCAGATCCAGACGTGGGGTTGGCGACTACCGTTTCTCGGTGGCGTACTGATCGGCGTCGTCGGCTGGGGAATGCGACGCGGCATCCAGGAGACGCCTGAGTTCGCTCGATTGCAGGGGGCCGGGCGCATCGAAGCGAGCCCCGTTCTCCAGGCGCTGCGGGAGATGCCGCTGCGGGTGCTGCAGGTTGCCGGCCTCGTCCTACTTTTCGGTACCGCGGCTTACACGCTATTCGTCTGGATGCCGACCTACCTCATACATTTCGTCAAGCCGCCGGTATCCCATGCCCTGCTCATTAACACGCTCTGCATGGTCATCCTGATCGCGACGATGCCGGTCGCAGGGATGCTCGCCGATCGATTCGGCTACAAGGTCGTTCTTGGCGTGGCGACTCTGGTGACCGGCGTCCTCGTCTACCCGCTCTTCCTCTGGATCGACTCCGGCACCGTGACCGCGGCGAGCGTGGCGTTGACGGTCTTTGCGCTCACCAACGGTTGTATCCAGGGGGCGATACCGGTGGCGATGGCGGACATGTTCCCGGCGCGGTTGCGTTTCAGCGGCATGGCCATCGGCTACAACCTTACGCTGGCGCTCTTCGGTGGCACCGCTCCCTTGGTCGCCACCTGGCTCATCAAATCAACGGGTCAACTGACCGCCCCAGCCTGGTATTTGGCTGTGATCGCCGCGGTTACCTTGATCGTCACCCTGACCGTGCAGCCACATCCCGAGAATCCACTCGCGCCCGAGAAGATCGCGCCAGGTGCGACTGCCGCCAGATGAATTGTCGTTGAAGGGCCACGGCCGGACCAGGCGTTTCGTGCGGCATACATAGGGCGGCCCGACTCACGATCAAGCCCACAAAAACAAAACCGATCGAACACAGCGTTGGGATCGAAAGGCACGACACGAGGATTCTAAATCCTCACTAGCCAGCGCCCAGTGGGATGGCTCACAATGCCGCAAAGTGAGGTGCTTGAATTTCTGCTCCCAAATGACCGGCGCACTGCTCTGATCATTGCTCATTGTGTTTCTTCCCTCCCCTCTAGAGAAATATTTGCGTGAGGTACGACTTCAGCGCTTCGGGATCGGGAGGTTGACTACGGAAGCCAATATAGCCGTCGGGACGGACCACATACAGACATTCACTCCGAGCTCCAAAGCGGTGGTGTAACTCGCCCCTCGCATCCAAAAGTATTTCGCCTTTGCCTGCCGGGTCCCCGGGTAGCTCGTGTGGGATGATCAGATGCGGTTTGATGCAGTCTGGGTACGTCCGCATGGTTGCATCGGCCAAGGCTTGGAGTCGCCGGTGCGTTTCCCCCGTCGCGAGGGCACCTGCAAATAGCACCAGGTGGTGTCTGGTCCCACGTAATCTCTGGAGGAAACGAACGGATTCGCGTCTGGGATAAAGCATGAGTCGGGCATCGGCGGCACGGTCTCCCGCGCGTGGCCCGGCGCCGAAATCATGCCAGCCAAGAAGACTGACGTGCGCCTCACGAGGATCTGCTAGCAAGCGGTGGTGCTCCGCTACAATGGGACTATGGCGGTAGCCGATGTTCAGCTCGGCCATGGCTCTACGCATCCGCTGCTGCATCACTTCTTGGCCCGCCAGAACCACGGCCAATTTTCGTCGGAGTGTCTCCGAGAGCGAAAGATGCGGCTCCTCGCGGAGCAAGGCCCGGTGCAAATGGTCTGTCAGGTCGAGCATGTCCCGCCCCGCCCGGTGACGCTCAGGATGGTAACTATCGAGAAGGGTTGCTGGGGATCTGGCGTTTAGCACGAGTCCGAGTTTCCAGCCGAGGTTATATGCATCCTGCATACCGGTGTTCATACCCTGGCCACCAATATTGGAGCTAACATGGGCGGCATCCCCAACCAGAAAAACTCGGCCCACCTGATATCGCTCCGCTTGACGGCAGTGGACACGGTAGTACACCTTCCAGATGGGATCACTCAGCACGCCACCCGGGGTCCGGGCATTGAATATCGCCTGGAGATCCTCCAGGGCTGGCTCCCCTAGCGGCGGATGGTCTCCCTGGGCTAGGCCGATATCGGCCACGAGGGCAGCGCGTTCTCTCGGCAGCGGGAAAGAGGCCAGCATACCCTCGGCAGCGAAGAAAAATGCCTGTTCATCCCGAGGCAGCTTCCAGTCAACGTGGACATCTGCCGTCATGAAATCAGTGGGATAATCGTCACCAGAGAACGAGACGCCGAGTGCGTGGCGAACCGGGCTGTGGGCGCCGTCGCAGGCAATGAGATAGGAGACGTGGGCCGTTTCCTGTCCCCCGTCGGGATGCTGAAGCGTCGTGCGCACGCCGTCTTCGTCCTGCTCGAACGCGACGAGTTCAACACGCCACTCCACCTCTGTGCCTAGACGCGCCAGATAGCGGGCCACTATACGCTCAGTCTGGCTCTGTGGCAGTAGCAAAACGAAGGGAAAGGCTGAGTCCAACTCGTCAAAGGTCAGGTGTTTGATGAGTTTGTGTTCGGAAGTATAAGTGGCTGCCGCATGGCAGATGTTACCCGCCTGCAGAAGCTCATCCGTAAGGCCAATGGACTCCAGGATTTCCAGCGTGCGGGCCTGAATGCTAGCGGCACGGGTCTCATGCGTAGGCCCGTCGTTCTTATCGACAATTCGGCAGGAAATGCCATGCCGATTAAGCTCAGCGGCCATGAACAGGCCCGCCGGACCTGCGCCGACCACCAATACTTGGCTGTCAGTAGCCATCAAATATCCTCTTGTTCCTGCTTTGAAACCGTAGCGTTATCGGTTGGGATCTGCGAAACTCCCACAGGCGATAATCTAGCCTGTTCGGCGACCTCCTAAAAGGGAAAAAGATTTCCCGCCCGCGCATCGACTGGACGCTTTCGCTGCCGATGCTACTTGAGAGGTCCCATGCGCAAATCTTCCATCGTCAGTACGGGCACGATCGAAATGGCCGCATTCAGTTTGGCGAACATGGGTTCGTTGATTTTGGTCACCCTCCGCGGGGTCGGTCACTTTAAAAATCAGCATCCGGGTCCGCTTAACATCTTCGAGCATGAAGCCGCCGACCATCTGCCGTTGAACGCAAGTAAACGAAATCGAACCCGACCGACACGTTATTTATCACGCTGATCGGACTAAAGAAAAGTGTGATTTAAGACGGAAGCGGCGACGATTCGTTGAGTAGGAAGTCGCACCCGCAGGCGATTCGATCTATTCCAAGCGGTTTGCTCTTCAAGCAAGACCGGTTCTACAATAGGACCGACGATCCGACTTGGCCGGCATTCGTGTAAGCAGTCAAACTGCATCGACGTCAGCCACCTAGGGCCGATAACAGGCCCGAAGAACTCCCCGCAACAGCGCGATCTTCACCAAACACTTGTGCGATTGACTACTCGCCGGTCCGGCGATATAGGTCCCGACAAAAAGGGTGTTCAAAATTTAAAATTCCTATACATGCTACCGCAGCGTCGGTGGCTAGATGCTGCTCATCCTCCTCCCCCCCGAGGATCGGGCTGATGCTATTCGCAAACGAGTCTCGAGCTGGGCGAACGCTGGTCCTGTTCCTCTTGGCGCCGGCACTGATTGGGATCGTGACGGGCAGCAGTGTTTCCGCTGCGAGTACTGTCGTCGAGCGCTGGGCGTTGGGACAGCTCGCGGCACTGCCCGACCTCCTGCCGATTGTCGGCGCCCCACTTGCCCTTGTGGTCACGCTCGGAGTGGTCGTGTATGTCACCCGCGTTGCGACGCCGTCGACGGCGGAGTTGTACATCCTAACCTACCACGACCCGAACGGGCGAATTCCCCTCAGGCAGCTGCCCGGCCGCGTGCTGGCTGCTGCGACGACGGTGGGTTTTGGCGGGGCGCAGGGACTCGAATCGCCATCGACGTTGATGGGAGCCGGCTTTGGCGATGTGCTCGGACGGCGCTGCGCCAAGTTGGCACCCTACGAAGCACGCTCGTTGATGGTCGCGGGCGCCAGTGCGGGTATCGCCGCGGTGTTCTCGTCGCCGGCCCTGGGCACGTTCTACGGCATGGAGGTTCCGTTTCGCCGCGATGTCGATGCCCGTCGGTTCGTGCCGTGCGCGGTGGCCGCGGCGGTGTCGTACATCACGCGCTGGTGGCTGATCGGCCCAAGACACCTGGTGGTGATGAGCGGCAGCCCGACAATAGATCTCTCCTTCGTTGCCGGCGTCGCATTGGTGGCCCTCGCGTGCGGCATCGGGGCGCGTCTGTTTGCGTCGGTGGACGAGTGGTTGCACGCGCGCGCTCAGCATCACACTCGACTGGGGCGTGCGCTCGCTGCGGGACTCGTGCTGGCGGCGATCACGTGGGCGGGTCACGCGCTTTCGCACGAATGGGTCACCTTTGGTCCGGGCTACATTGCTGCGGACTGGCTGTTTTCCGGTTCTCATCCTCGGTGGGCGATTGCAGGAGTTCTTTTCGTGCGCGCGGCGGCGACGCTCACCTGTGTGTATGGAGGCGGTGGCGGCGGGGTGTTCACGGCACTGGCCTGCTGCGGCGCATTTGTTGGCCAATTGGTTGCTGAGGTGGTTGGACAGGCGGAGACGTTTGTCTTCCCCCTGCTCGGCGCAGCGTCCTTCCTGGGAGCGGGCTATCGCCTACCGGTTGGCTGCGCCATGCTCGTTGCGGAGATCAGCGGTGAGTTGGCGGTTGCAACGGCAGGCCTGGTGGCCGTTAGTCTCAGCCAGATCTTCATGGGCGAGGCGTCAGTCTCCGACGCCAA
>DATFQQ010000191.1:0-15657 GCA_035264195.1 Candidatus Sulfotelmatobacter sp.
GCCAAGCGCATCGTCGAAGACACGCTGGGATTTTCGAGCGAAGAAGAAAAAGGCGACTACGGCGTGATCAAAGAAAAAATCCGCGCCGACCTGAAACGCTACATTAACAAGCAGTCCCAAAAACGCCCGCTGATCATGCCGGTAATCCTGGAAATCTGATCGGAATGTGTGGGGACGGACGCATTCGTCCGTCCGGCGAGCAAAGCGAGCGTCTGACCGCCCTCAATTTTGGTAGAGATGTCATCCTGAGCGAAGCATTTGCCCGAGCAAAGCGAGGACAAATGCGCAGTCGAAGGATCCCTACCCGCTTCACTGTTAGTTCAAGGACAGCCGCCAAGCGGCGAAAGAATGCAGCCCACAGCGGAAGCCGTGGGACAAGAGAAAAGAAATCCCCCGTGCATTCTGCATGACGCGTCACCTTGGTCTCGTCTCAAACCCCGCCTCCTTCCACAACCGGTTCCACTGCCAGATCCTCCCCCAGATGTTCGGCGGAATCCGGTATCCCAACTGATGCGCCAGCATCAGAATCTGTCCGCGATGATGCGCCTCGTGCGAAAACATGTAAGCAAACATCGCGCCTCCCGCCGGCCAGACAGGAGCCCAACTACCCCGGTTAAACTTCGTCACGCGCCGCTTTGGCGCGCCGGCCAAGGCGTCCGTCAGCATGCGCAAACACTGCTCCGCGCTCTTTTTATGCGCGGCGGCAGCCTGCTTCACCGTGCACCGCGCCGGATCCAGTGGCTTGGGACACTTCAAATGCGGCGCCGAATTCCGAATCCACACCAGCCGACAGTTGTGCAGATGGGCAAAGATCGCCGCAATCGTCCGCCCACTGCCTTTCTTGCCCGGAGGGTCAGCCCGCCACGCCCGCGTATCGAGGTGGGCCAGCAGAATTTGATTCATGGCGTCGTTGACGGCATAGGTCTCGATCAAAACTGCGGCCAGTACTCTCTCGGAAGCACTAACGCCATCTGCCTGCATACTCGATCGCATTCGCAATCACCTCCTGGATTGGACCGTCCCAAGTTTCTGTCATCCTGAGCGAAGCATTTGCCGAAGCGCAGCGAAGGCAAATGCGTACTCGAAGGATCCCTACGATCTACGTGGCCGTCTCGCCGTCGCGAGGTATTCGCGATTCGGACAATGACGCAGTTGCCCGTCTTCGGTTCGGCGACCGTCTAAACACGGTCCCGGAGGGACCGCTGAAAGTAGCCCGCCAGTTTACTGGCGGGAAAGCCGCCCTTAACGATACTCTGTGCCTTAGGCACAACTGAACCGAATGATCACACTCGACGATCTCTATACTGCCCAAAAGCGTCTACAAGGCATCACTGTCCGCACAAAGCTCATCGACTTTCCCCTCTGCGCCGACGACCCGCGCCGCCTCCTTCTCAAGCCCGAGAACCAGCAACCCATTGGCGCCTTCAAACTCCGCGGTGCCTACAACAAGATCGCCTCGCTCACAGACGATGAACGCAAGCGCGGCGTCATCTCCTACTCCAGCGGCAATCACGCCCAAGGTGTCGCCCACGCAGCCCGCGCGTTAAACGTGAAGTCAGTCATTGTCATGCCCAACAACGCGCCAGCCATCAAGCGCGAGGCCACAGCCAAACTCGGGGCCGAAATCGTCCTGGTCGGCCCCGGATCCGATGAACGCAAATCGAAGGCCGAAGAACTTGCCGCGCAACACGGCTACGTCATCGTCCCGCCCTACAATGACGAAAAAATCATCGCCGGGCAAGGCACCATCGGCCTCGAAATCCTAGAAGAGCTATCCAACGTGGAAGCCGTCCTCGCCCCGGTTGGCGGAGGAGGACTCATCTCCGGCGTAGCCGCCGCCATCAAGCTCACCAGTCCGAAGGTAAAAGTCATCGGTGTCGAGCCGGAACTCGCCGCTGACGCCCAGGCCAGCCTGCGCCAGGGCAAAATCGTCCAGTTCCCCGCCGAGCAGGTCTCCCGCACCCTCGCCGACGGACTCCGCACCCAAAGCATCGGGCCAATCAATTTCGAGCACATCCGCGCCTACGTCGACGACATCATCACCGTGAATGAAGACGAAATTCGGAAGGCAATGAAGTATCTAAGCGCCAATCCCGAGACGGTAGCCGAACCAAGCGGCGCAGTCGCTACCGCCGGATTCATCTTCCACGCCAAAGAACTCCCCCAAACGAAGCTGAACGTCGCGATCATCTCGGGAGGCAACATCGAACCCCAGATGCTGGAGGAACTCCGTTGCTTGTAGGCGCATCGTATGACTCAGGGGCTGTGGCTTTCTCCGCGAACTCTGCGGCAGTCTTTGCGTCCTCTGCGGTAAGAGCTTTTCAACAGCCCCAGAATGTTCAAATAACCTTGACTTCAACCATCCAAATGCTCATCCTGATACCGCGAACGGGAAATCCATGTCGAGAGTGAAGATAGAGTCCCATAACTGCTTTGTTCCCAAGATTTTGCGCGTAAATGATTGCAGCTCTAAGATTATTTCGAGAATTCCCGCTAACTCAATGATTCCACAAGACCAGGGGGGAGGGGGGGTACCCCAACAAACCCTCACATTCCCAATTCGGGAGTTGGCGATTTTTTCGCTGATGCTACTCGTCTCCGCTATTTCCACACCCACCGCTACCGCCCAGGCTCTGCGGGGAACTCTCGTCCACGAGGAAACCATCCGTGTCTCCCCTGGCGCTGAGACCGCCAAGCTCGGTGAGGCTGGACGCGGGCACGAGCTCATCATCATCGACTCCAGCCGTGACTGGACCCATGTCGAAGCCATTCTCCGCGAGGCAGCGAAAGATGCCGACGAGGATGATGAAGCGGCCCAAGGTAAGACCATCACGGGTTGGGTTCTGACCAAGGCCCTTGTTTCGATGAACACGCCGAACGGCGACAAGATAATTTTCGGCGAAGCCGTGAACTCCGAAGACGAAGCCAGCCGCCGCCGCGGACGCCGCGATGCCGCCCAAGAGGCCATGCGCCTCTATTACCGCGTCTACGATCTGTTCCCGAATTCACCACTGGCATCCGAGGGACTCTATCGCGCTGCCGACATTCGCTGGCAGATGGAGCGAGCTGACATCATGACGCGCCCCTCAGCCCGCGAGCGCGACGCGTACATGCGCGGCCAGATGGATGAAGAGTGGATGAAGCAGGTCATAAAGAAATTCCCCGGGACGAAGTGGGCCGATCTCGCCGCCTTCCGCCTGCTCGAAAACAAACTCTGCGGTGACTGGCAGAGCGCGTCAAAGTGTCCGGAAAAAGAAGCGGAGATGTACGAGAAGTACGCCAAGGAGCACGATCAGTCGCCCGCCGCTCCTCAAGCTTTGTACGAGGCAGCATGGCGTCAGTCGGCGCTGATCGAGATCTACAAGACCGAGGCAAACCAGAAAAAATCTGAAGCAGCCAAGGCGCGCGCCCTCGACCTCGCTCAGAGAATTGTCAGCCAATACGGACAGAGTCAATGGGCCTTGCGCGCGAGCAGTTTGATCTACTACATTCAGCAGGGCATCGTGACTTACGGCAATTCGACTGACTAAACTCGACTGATCGAACGATGAGCGCATCTGGCCACAGCATCTTCCGCTCTGCTGTCCTGGGTTTCTCAATCACCGCGGCATTTGTGTCGTATCAATTGCTGACGGATCCACAGTCTGCTCTCACTCGCAGCTCTTCCGTCATGCTGACGTTCCTCGTCCTTTGTCCGCCTTCGATTTTGTCCATCACGCGGCAGACCGAGTTCGGCACCGAGAGTTACTACATTCTGTGGATAGTCATCGGATTGTTGAATGCCGCGCTATATGCGGGTGTTCGCGTGATGCTCAAGAAACGGCTGCAGCGCCCTGATTAACCCCGTTGCAACCTGCAATCCAACATTTCTGCGATACTAGAGCGGTTAAAAATACTGCGACGAGCGGTTTAAGATAGTGCGACCCGTCTTCTGTACCAATCTGAACAGTGTGTCATGCTGAGCGGAGCCGGAGTGCAGCGAAGCGGAACTCCGGCGCAGTCGAAGCATCCCTATCGTGGAACAACTGATGGATATGGGGATTCCTCGCTAAGCTCGGAATGACAGTTGCAGGCGATGGGCCGTGGACTGCACGGTTTCCGACTTTTTCGGGGAGGACGATTGAACGACTACCTGCTTTCCGTAATTCTTGGCATTGTCGAAGGACTCACAGAGTTTCTGCCTGTCAGCTCCACTGCGCATCTGCGTATTTCCGAAGCCCTATTGCATATCAGTCTGTCGGATGGGTATTGGAAGATGTATTCCATCGTCATCCAGCTTGGCGCGATCTTATGTCTCCCCGTCTATTTCTGGAGCCGCATCCTCAAGTTCCTCTCGACCTTTCCGCGCGGCGAAAGCGGAAACCGCACCGTTCTGACACATCCTTTGAGTCTCGTGATGATCGCCTTCGTCGTGACGGCAATCCCATCGTTCTTATTGACCAAGGTGATTGGCAAGCATCTGGAAGACATCACTATCATCGGCTATTCCCTTTTGATCGGTGGAATCGTGATGTGGATCGTCGATGCCATGAACGCCAAGGCCGAAGCAGCAGGTCCGACGCCCAATAGCAAGATTCACACCTGGAAGATGGAAGACATGAGCCTCGGGCAATCGATCTGGATCGGCTTTTGCCAGATCTTTTCGGCCGTATTCCCCGGAACATCACGGTCCATGTCGACGATCGCTGGTGGACAGATCGCCGGAATGTCGCGCGCCTCAGCGCTGGAATTCTCGTTCTTCGTGTCGATCCCCACGATGGCAGCAGCCACGCTATATACGCTGTACAAGTCACTGCGCGGCAAAGGCGAAAACCCAATCGGAGTCTCCCAAATCGACCCCCATGGCTGGATCGTGCTCGCCATCGGTTTCATCGTCTCGTTCATCGTCGCCTACGCGTCGGTAGCGTGGTTCATGGCCTGGGTCCGCAAGAGAGGATTCACGCCGTTCGCGATCTACCGCATCATCGTGGGGATTCTGGTGCTGGCGTTCGCGGCGAAGCTGGCGTAAGAGAAAGCAATTGGCAATTAGCACTTGGCATTTAGCCATTTCAGGGTAAGGATGAGATCGGAAAGAACCCGCATTTGCTAATTGCCAAATGCTAAGTGCCAATTGCTGTTTGAGATAACCGTCGCCGATTCCCCGATTGTAGGAACCTCCGCTTCCTGCCATAATAGTTGCGCTCTGGCCGATTACGGCGCTGAAGACCTGTCTTCGGCGAAAATCCGGCCTTCATGGATTATCTGGCGACGATTTTTGTACCCACCGGGAACCGGCGACTCAACGAACTAGTCGGCTTCCTGATGTGTGTCTCCGCGCTCCTCCTGCTTCTCGCCCTCGTCTCATACTCGCCGCTGGACCCTTCGTGGAATAGCGCGTCGGTCCTGACGGGATCGCACGCCGCCCGTAACTGGATCGGCGTGGTCGGCGCGTATACCGCCGACGCATTCCTCCAATTCTTCGGCATTGGCGCATTTCTTCTGGTCATCTTCCCGGCGATGCTGGGAGCGCGCTGGTTCCGGTCGATGAAGGTACAGTCGCCGCTGGCCAAAAGCCTTGGCGGAGTCTGGCTTCTGATGTTCGTTCCCGCCATGCTGGCGCTTTTGCCCGGACACTTGCTTTGGGCACATTCGATTCCCATTGAAGGCCTGGCTGGCCGCGTTGTCGGCGACTTTCTCATCCACTACCTAAATCTGACCGGCGCGTACATCGTGTGCTGCACGATTCTCGCAACCGCGTTGTATCTATCGACAGCGTTTTCGTTCTCGTCGATTCAAGTGTGGGCGCCGACGCGGTTTTCCTTCATCATCGCAATCTGGAACCGTTACAGAGATTGGAAGCAGGAGCGGGCTCGCAAGCGCCAGCAAAAGGAACTCGAGCAGCGCCGCAATTCAAAACCGTTGGTAAAGACGCAATTGATCCAGCCGCGTCCATCGTCTCCTGTGCCGCAAGCGCAGCTCGAGCAGCGCCGCACTGGGATCGAACGCATGCTGGCGGAAGAGGAAGCCGTAAGAGCGCCGGCGGCGAAATCCCCGACAGGTGGAATTCTGCGAGAACCATTGCCCTCGGCCGATGCTGAGGAGCAAGCAGTCGATCCGGAGGTGACCGAGCGCGCCGACAGCGGGCAGAAGGCCAAGACCACGATGCCGCGCATCGCCGCCGGCGGATTCAAGCTGCCTTCGAGCAGCTTGCTGCAGCGCCCAGACGAACAGCAAGCCGTGGACGCGGATGAGCTAAAGATGCTCGCGCAGGTGCTCACCGAAAAGTACGCGGAGTTCGACGTCCATGGACAGATTACCCAGATCAATCCCGGACCGGTTGTCACGACTTTCGAGTACAAGCCCGAGGCGGGCATCAAGTACAGCCGCATTACGAATCTTGTCGATGACCTGTGCCTCGCGCTGAAAGCCGAGAGCATTCTTGTAGAGCGCATGCCTGGAAAAAGCACGGTTGGAATTCAGGTGCCAAACCGGCAGCGCGAGATCATCTTTCTGCGCGAGAACATCGAGTCGCAGGAATTCATGGGCTCGAAGTCGAAGCTTACGATGGCGATGGGCAAGGACATCAACGGCCGCATCGTCACCGCTGATCTCGCGGGAATGCCGCACCTGCTCATCGCAGGCTCCACTGGAGCTGGAAAGAGCGTCGCAATTAACGCGATGATCATGTCGATCCTGTACAAGGCGACGCCCGATCAGGTGCGGTTGATCCTGGTCGATCCGAAGAGGCTTGAACTCGGCAACTACGAAGGCGTTCCGCATCTGTATACGCCGATCATCACGGAGCCGAAGCTCGCTGCCAACGCTCTGCGCAACGCGGTGCGCGAAATGGAACGGCGGTTGAAGCTGCTTGCCGCCAAAGGCGTACGCAACATCGATCAGTACAACAAGCTCTTCGACAAGGGCGGAACCCCGAGCCTGTTCGACGAGGAGTCGGACGAAAAGCCGATTCCGTACATCGTCATCATCATCGATGAATTGGCAGATCTGATGATGCTCGATTCCAGCAACGTCGAGGAATCGATTACGCGGCTGGCGCAGATGGCGCGTGCGGTTGGCATTCATCTCGTGCTGGCCACGCAGCGGCCTTCCGTGGACGTGATCACCGGATTGATCAAGGCCAACTTCCCTGCCCGCGTTTCGTTCCGCGTGGCGACCAAGGTCGACTCGCGGACGATTCTCGACGCCAACGGCGCTGAGGCTTTACTTGGAAAAGGCGACATGCTGTATCTGCCTTCGGGATCGGCTCGCGTGCATCGTCTGCACGCACCGTTCGTCACGGAGAAGGAAATCGCCGCAGTGGTTGAGTTCTGGAAAGCGCAGGCTACGGCCGAGTATCAGCAGGCGTTCCTCGAAGCTCCGAAAGAAGAGCGGGATCCCGCTATCGGCACCAATGACGGAGGTCCGGTCGATGATGGCGAAGATGACCCGATGTATAACGACGCGGTGAAGCTGGTGGTGGAGTTCGGCAAAGCCTCCACTTCCCTGCTGCAGCGGCGTTTGCGCATCGGCTACGGTCGCGCCGCACATCTGATCGATTTGATGGAGCAGGATGGAATTGTTGGAGCAGCGGACGGTCCCAAGCCCCGCGAAGTGCTGAAGCGTCCTGACTGGATTTCAGAGATTGAAGAGACGATGCGGTAGGTGACGTTCGTGGTTACGCCAGCAGAAAGCAGATTCCTCACTGCTTCGCAGTTCGGAATGACAACCCCCACTTGGGAATCTGCGAAGATTGGACCTCTATAGACCCAGCCAGTTCCACAAACGGGATTTCATGACCCGTACCCACTCTGGAACCCAGCTCTTATATCGCAGCAGAATCGTGGCGTTGATGTTCTTTGATTCCTTGGCAGCGTACTTATTGCTGAACACCAGATAGTAGACGCCCTCACCGGCGGGAAGTTCGGCCTGCATGTCGCCCTTCGCCACTCTTCCGCTCTCGTAAACCGAACTAGTTGCGTACCCGTTTTGCCAAACGGCAAAGGCAGGCTCGCTCAGGACGTAAACTTCGATGTCACCATCAGAGTCCGTAGCTTTCGCCTTAGGTTTCACGGCCTTGGTGTCTGCTGAAGTGGATGTGAACTGGCCGACGATCGAAACGTGCACCGAACCTTCGGGAAGTGTGAACTTGTAGTAGCGGAAGTTGTGTGCTGAGACCGTGAACGGAGTCTCAAGGATTGTCTGATCGTGCTTCCATCCGACCATTTCCTGGAAGCCCTGGGCAAACGGGTCGTCGCTAATCGCAACCCACGCAATAAGCCCAAGGAGCAGGCCGAGCAATATCCACAAAAAGATGCGCGGCTTGCGACGAGGCTCGACCAGAGTTGGACCAGGTCCCTGAACAATAGTTTCTTTCAAAGGAATTGCAACTGGTTTACCGCACTTGAGGCAAAACTGCGCTTGGTCGGGAAGGACCGCACCGCACTTACTGCAGCCCAAGATGACTTTCGCTGGAGACGATGTGGCTTCTGTCAGCATACAAACCCGTGGTCTCTCGGAACGAGGGACAAATACAAATGGAATTGGTGAAGCGTGGCTTACCGGAACCTAACTACTCAACTGCAACTGGCCTTGCTAGCGCGCAACACGGGACTACTTTCTGCTGCAAATCCTAGCACAGGATTGGCGGATTTCATATTGAAAACGCATCACTTAACTGGGAGTCGGGTTGCGGAGTCCCCGCAACGCAAGGGCGGCAAGTCCGAGCACAGCAACCAACATGGCCGCCCAAAGAACTGTCGTATGTCGTTCGGACCATGGGCGCTCGTCGGGACGTCCCGCGTACTGCGGGTTTTGGGAGCCGGGCTCGAGTTGCGCTTCTGCCGGCAATGGGTCTACCCGAAAGAAGCGGGCGTAATCATAAACAGGAGCTGACAGCTTTTCGTCGCCATAATAGAGTCTCAGGGCAGACTTGCCCTGAGGGTCGAAGTAGATACGGCGCTCGAGCGCTAGCGGTTGAGCCGAAGTAATCGTGAGCGGAGGATTGTCTCCGTTGTCGACGTTGATCGTAAGCTGACTCGCGGTAGAGGTCGCATTCAAGGATAATTGCTCATTCGTTATGAGCGTGCCTGCCCGATTGACTCGCACACGGCTGATCTCGCCGCTGCTTACCTGCTGTCCTTTGCTGTCTTCAATGGTGACGATGCGTCGGAAGTTTACTTGAGACGATGGGATCTGCAAGTCGACGCGGGCGAGCGGAACTCTCTCAGGCACTGTGCAGGTAATGACTGTCAGGCGCTGCCTCTGCTCCGGCGCTGCACACATTCCAATCTTTGTCCATGAAGCTTTCTGCTCGTGCTGGTTGTAGAGTGTAACTCCCTTCACCTGCTGCGGGAGGACTCCGGCAGACAGCTTCACGTGTAAATAGCGGAAGCTGGAAGGTGGAAGCTTCAACAGCGAATTCGAGCCGAGCTGCTCTTTGGAAAAGTCATAGAGGGTTGACGGCGGAAGTTCAACCCGAGTTGCCTGGCCGGGCGCATCACTGCCCGAAACCGAAGCGGTAGCAACGAAGTCGTGAGCATCGAGACGCAGGCGAAGGCGATCGTATTCTGCGAGTCCTTGCGTATCGAGATCGAACTCGGTATGACCTGAGACAGCACCAAGGTTGAGGATCTTCGCCTCAACTTCTTCTGACGTGATCCCATCGCGTTGCTCCGACAGTGCGTATTGCACTGGAGACTCGCCATCGTAGAGGCGCAGGTCACCGAGATCTGGGCGGGCATGATTCCAAATCTCTTCATCGACGACGAAATAGTTCTGCTTTCCAGGTTCTACGATGTGGACCTCACGCGTGTTCGTGAAATACGGAATGGCCTGTTGTGGGCGTGAGGGTTCGGCGAACAGCATGAGAAGCGCGAGTAAAGTGAGCAACTTCATGCTGATCCTTCGGGTCTAGCCTGTACCCTGCTTTTCGCCGAGAGCTTGAGCCAGTCGCGCTGGTAGACGAAGGAAATGGCGAGCAGGAGCGCTCCCAGCACGATGAAACTGACAATGCGATAGCCGCGGTCAAGTTCAGAGACGTCGTATACAAAGACTTTGACGATGGTGGCCGCGATGAGCACCAAGGCCTGCCAGCGGACAAAGGAACTGCTGCGCAGGAATCCGACGATCATCAGCATGCCGCCATAGCCCATCCACAAGGCGGAGTAGGTAAAGTCCCGCTCGATTTGGAGGCGGTGGACCTCGCGATACCCGCTCAGCCAGTCATTCCCAGCCGTCGCTGGCCGGTACGGACTACTCTGCCACGTGAAGTAATCAGAAACCTCGCGGGTCAGGGCAATCAGAGCGAGAGCGTTCACCGCCACGATGGCAATGGCTGCGATGGTGCGCGCAGTCTCATCCGCGCGCTGCGAGGCATACCAGGCGACGATCGCCAAAACAATCACCGCGACCGCGTACGTGGCCATGCGCATGTTGAAGATGAGTTGCGTGCTGTGAAAATTGTCGAATGCCAGCAGACGAAAAACGCCAAGAGTCAATGCCCCGAGCGCGAAGGCGTTGAGAAAATCCGACTGGATGCGGTTGCCCACCCAGAGCAGCACGCCCGCCTCAATGAACCATCCGATGGTGATCCAATGCGCGTCCAGGCGGATAGGAATGGCGACGGTAATGAAACCGATGGCAACGGCAAGATGCAGGAAATAGAGGATCTCAGATGCGCCGGGAGTGAGTTTTCTGGCATGAACCATGCGGCTCAGGAAGATGTAGATCGCGGCCAGTGCCAGGGCAAACCACGCCATGTATGTCTTGTCGACTTCCTCGATCATGGTGTAAGCCTGGAGGAAGTAGACACCGGCGTTGACGAACGCGAGAACCGCGGGGATCGAAGCGAAAAGAACGGGTTCGTCTTTCGGCTGCAAGGTCACCAGAGGAGCAATCGCGAAAATTGCGAAGAACAATGTTGCAAAAGCAAGCGTGAGGCCAAGCTGCGGACGCGTGTAGAAGCTTGAATACCAGCCGATATAGAGCAGCAGCGTGCCGGCGTAGCTCATCACGAGCAAGCGGCGCCAAGGCTTGAAAGTAACCAGCACCAAGGTGGCGATGTCGAGGATGGCTACATAGATGAACAGGGCAATTTCGCGGTTCTCGCCGGTCGAGAGCAGTAGCGGCGTACTAAAGCTGCCCGCGAGAGCAAACGCTGCAAGAATTTGGGCGTCCTGGGCAAGAGCCATCGCCGCTGTGGCAGCGGTGACGGCCAGCATCATGACGAATGCGGCGCCGCTCGGGACCAGGCTGTAAACCTGGAACGCCGCCCATAATGAGAGGTACAGGGCACCAATTCCAACCGCTTTCAGCGAATACGAGAATGCCTTGTAACCGCGAGCGCGGAAGTGCTCGCTCCACACGACTATTGCGATGCCGGCCAAGAGTCCGATGGTCACCCGCCCGGCAGGGCCGATCCAATTGTTGTCGAAGGCGAACTTAAGGAAGTATGAAATGCCGATCAGCAACGCGGTGATGCCGATGCGGTTCAGCCAATGGGAGCCAATGCGGGATTCGAGATCGATGTGCGGCTGCGAAGCACGGATTGTCGACGCACGCGGCGGAGGTGGTGGCGTTTTCGGAGGCTCTGCAGCCGCGATTTGCGCAGCCGGATGGGGAATGGCGGTCGTCCCCACACTCTCTGGTGGTGCTGTGGGATGCGTGTCCGGTGAAGACTGTGCTTCCATGCCGAGCTTGCGCTCGATACGGTAGACACGAGTCGTCAACTCGGCGAGCAGACGCCGGATGGATTCAAGATCATTCTGGGACGTGTCCATGGCCCGACCCAAAATTATCGGTGAAACGCGTCAGGCTTGCACGTTGTTTTTGTCCGGATGAGGTTACCACCGCGCTGCCGTCAAGTCCCAGTTCCTTGGCGATGGGGTTGAGCTTCGATTACGAAAGCGGTGTCTTGCCGAGCGGAACCGCCTTTCAGGCGGAGCGAGGGATCTGGCGCGGGCTGTAGCGGTTGGTGCGCGCGAGATCCCTCCGCCCGCTGGTAAAAGCGCGGGCGTTCGGGATGATGCCCCAGTGGAGTGGAATTATGAGTAACTACTGCGATTCCCGCGTGACTAACGCGCTGCCATCCAGACCCAATTCTTTGGCGATTGGTTTCATCGCTTCGATGCAGAAGCCGATGTGCTCGTCGAGGTCTACGCCGAGATCCTTCGCGCCGTTGATGATGTCGTCGCGGTTTACTTTGCGGGCAAAGGCTTTGTCCTTCATCCTCTTTCGGACCGACTTCACATCGACCTCGGCAAGCGATTTGCTTGGCTTGATCAGGGCGACGGCGGTGATGAATCCGGCGAGTTCGTCGCAGGCGAAGAGAGCTTTTTCCATCGGCGTGTCGCGGGTGACGCCGGAGTACTCAGCGTGGCTCATGATGGCGCGGCGGATTTCGTCGGAGTACCCGCGCTCTTTGAGGATTTCGTTGCCTTTGTACGGATGCTCTTCCGGCGTAGGCCAGCGTTCGTAGTCGAAGTCGTGGATCAGTCCGACTACGCCCCAAAGACTCTCGGCTTCCGGCGATCCGTCGCCGTACTTGCGCGAGCAGGCGCGCATGCAGGCTTCAACTGCCAGAGCGTGCTTGCGCAGGCTCTCGGATTGAGTGAACTCGGTTAACAGATTCCAGGCAACGTCTCGCGTATTGCGTCTCCTTTTAATGGATCAAGACAACGAGTGTAATCGATCCTCGCTTTGGTGGCTCACTTAGCCGAACATCAGCGTAAGGATTCTTCAATTCTGTTTTCGGTGCAAACCTTTACTTTCTCCTTACATCGTTTTTACAAGCGTCCCCGAGTGACCTCATCTAATCCCCATGCATTAGGAACAGCCTTCCAAACACTGCGAAGAAATTGTGCATTCGTGGTGGAGGGTACGTGTGCATACACACTTATTTTGATTGAGGAGAAAATGAAGAAAGTACAACTGGCGGCACTATTCTTGTTGGCGGCAATTGTGCCGTTGGCGCACGCTCAAACCTTCACCGCGATTCATCAGTTTAACTCGCAAACCGACGGCGCCTTCCCCGAAGGATCAGTCCTTCGCGACTCATCCGGCAACATCTTTGGAACCACCACTCTCCCGGGATCCGTTTTCAAGATTGATCGCAGAGGAAAAGAATCGGTTTTCTTTATAAACGGCGGTCCCCTGGGGAATTTTCCCTCGGGCTCTCTGGCGCAAGACTCAGCGGGGAATCTTTACGGTCTAGCCGAGCAAGGCAGCGGCGGCGCAGGGGTACTGTTTAAGCTTTCTCCGCAAGGCGAGGAGACGGTGTTGTTCGCTTTTCAGGGCGGGCTGCATTCCACTTCCCCGAAAGAACCCGCCGGCGGCGTGCTTCTAGGGAAGGATGGAGACATCTTTGGCGCTGCTCAGTTCGGCAACAAACAAACGTGTGAGATTGGCTGCGGCAGCATCTTCCGACTCGATGCCGCAGGCAATATGCATTTCCTCCACATCTTTACCGGAGGACTTGATGGCGCGAACCCGATCGGGCCATTAGTAAATGACGTGAATGGAAACCTCTACGGTGTCGCGCAGTCGGGTGGAGACCTGACTTGTCCTGAATTCTTCCTGACCCCTGGAGCCGGTTGCGGAGTGGTCTTCAAGATCAGCAGAAACCTCAAGTTCACCGTCTTACACAGGTTTGCGGGTGGCGCGGATGGCGCAGTTCCCCAAGGTGGCCTGTTGCTCGATGCGGCCGGCAATTTGTTTGGCACGGCAGTGAAGGGAGGGATCGCGGAGAACGGGACCGTTTACGAAATCGCGCAAGACGGCACCTATACCGTGGTCCATCGATTCACACAAGCGGAAGCGCGGAACCCGAATGGCGGTCTCGTATCCGATTTGGCAGGGAACCTTTTCGGCACGGCACAACTTGGTGGCGATCAGAATCTGGGGACGGTATTCCAGCTTGATCCGGACGGCTCCGTGAAGGTTCTCCACAACTTTCAAGGACTCGAGGACGGCGCTGTACCGATGGCTGGACTCTTCCGCGATAGTGCGGGCCATCTGCTCGGAACAACGGTGAAGAATTTCCTGATTCAGATTGTCCAGGGCGGAAATGTGTTCGAGCTAACACCGTAGTGAACTTGGGGTAGCGGAGCAGCAGAAAAGCTCCGCTACTCCCCGTTTTTCCACTGGATTCAGTGCCGACTTCTCTTGTGGGGCTGCATTCGGATGGCGATTCTCGGACCTGAGTACTTTTACAAGCGCGTGACAACCGCTGCGCTGGAATGGGATAAACCTAGAGCAATATCTTCCAGGTTTTGGGGGCTTGGGGGACTCGTCCCAATGAACCACGGCTCGGAGTATTTCTGGGTTGTGTTGTGCAAGAACCGCGGGTTTCATCACAAAGAGACGCTCTCGTACGTGCATCAGATCCCGCTCGGCGAAACGGACGCGTTTTCCTGCTTGCCCATGCTTCCGCAGTCGTTTGAAGTTCGTTGCGATAGATGCAGCGCGGAATACTCCTACAAGGCGCAGGACGTCTTGAGGAACGAAATCCAGCTTCCCGAGGACTTCGTTCCCCACCCATTGTTTCGGTGAGTTCTGATTCGATCCGCGCTGAAACTATCGGCCCTCCGATGAGCCGGGCTTGCAGAATTGACGAATCCAGTTAGTAAACATCGCACTTATCGGCAATCCATCGGGGATTTCCCTGTTATCTCCTTGGTTTCCTTGCACGATTTCGACATTGACGGCGAGATTGCCTTGGTTTTTGTGCACTTTTCCCTTGACTTCCACAGGCACTGTGGATCAGATTGAGACTGCCTACAGGAACACTCCCCCAAGTAGTTCCTGTGCATACGTTTAGGCTGTACGGAGAGCCCGCTCTGGCACTCCCACAACCCGATGGCCACGACTCTCGCCCCTGTAGATTCAAGGGAAGTCGTTCGGTGCGATCACTGCCTGTTAGTGCAATTCCGCACATCCAACAATAACTGTCGGCGCTGCCACGCGTCTTTGGACGAGGAACCGGAGCCAGAACCCATTGTGGTGGCTCCTCCGGTGATGATGCCGATCCCTGGTATGGGACGCGGGCATTTGAACCTCGCGACCTCCATCCGTTCGCTGCGTTTGCGCAGTGGGCTTAGCCAGCGGCAGCTTGCCGGAAGAATGGCGGTGCCGCGCACGTACGTGTCGAAAATTGAAAACGAGAAGGCCACGCCGACGCTGTCGTCCCTGGAACGGCTTGCGCGTGCACTGGAGGTTACTGTGCCCGAACTGCTCAGCGGTGGAGAACGCAGCCGACAGGAAGAA
The DNA here is from genome assembly GCA_035264195.1 of Candidatus Sulfotelmatobacter sp. Classification (GTDB taxonomy): domain Bacteria; phylum Acidobacteriota; class Terriglobia; order Terriglobales; family Acidobacteriaceae; genus Sulfotelmatobacter. Next base: position 15,241 of record DATFQQ010000191.1, read on the forward strand.
GTCAGCGAACTGATGAAAGATCAGTTCATCGCAGAATTGTTGCCCTTTGTCGCGCAACTGAACGGAATGCAGATGTCGAGCATTCTGACGCAGGTGCGGGACTTGGCAGTGCGGCCGCGGAGGAGTGCGTAGGAATCAGTTTCAACGTTTCAAGGTTTCAAAGATGCTGCCGATGTAGTTTCAGTTCGCATGGTTTTACTTTGAAACCTCTTCAACTTTGAAACTTTGCTTTTATCCGGGCAACCAGCCAACACTGAGCCGGGACCAGACATGGTTCCGGCTTTTTTCTGCCCGGAATTATGGAATGGATCGAGCCGCAGCCAGCAGTTCGTCCGCTCGTGGCCTCACGCGGATGTCTTCGGTGAAGTTTTCCCAACGCACCGTTCCCGAGCGATCAACCAGAAACTCCGCCGGGCG
>DATFQQ010000192.1:0-54676 GCA_035264195.1 Candidatus Sulfotelmatobacter sp.
CGCCCCGAACAACTGGCGAACGGCATTGAAGAATGCCGACAACTCTCGCTCCGCTAGCATCATGAACTGGGCGCAGGGATCGGAATTCGTCGGCGTTTTATAAGGAGTGAATCGATTCATATTCCTCACCTGTAAACAGAGAAGCCGCTATTGACAACTGTCAGCGTCGCGGGCTAAAACGGAGAGTGTCTCCGTTTCAGTATATAAGATAAGCGGAGACTGTCTCCGGTTGCAACTTTTTTGACATGCCCACCAAAGGTCCAAAAGCGGCCACACGTAAACCGCGTTCCGACGCGCAACTCAATCGCGAGCGCATTCTGGAGGTCGCAAAAGAGGCGTTCACCCGATTTGGCGCTAACGCCAGCCTCGATGACATTGCCAAGGAAGCGGGCGTAGGTGCGGGAACCTTGTATCGGCACTTTCCAACGCGCGATGCGCTGATCGAGGCGGTCTATAGGACCGAGGTGGAGAAACTTGCGGCGGCAGAGAGGAAGCTTGCCGAGACCATGCCGCCGATTGAAGCTTTACGGGCCTGGATGTTGATGTTCGTAGATCACATCGCGACCAAGCAGATCATCGCTCCGGCACTGAAATCACTCGTCGGAGGATCCTCGAAACTGTTTGAAGGTTCCCGCGCGCAGGTCCAGGGAGCGATCGAAGCGCTGGTAAAGCGTGCCATCAAGAGCGGCGACATCCGCAAAGATCTCGATGCATTCGACTTGCTGCGCGCGCTGATCGGTGTCTCCCATGTGGCGTCCACCCCGGATTGGCAGCAGAGCGCGAGAAGACTGGTGGATATCCTCATCACCGGCTCGCGTCCGATCAAATAGGGCAAGGCTCTCTCTACATATGTAGCGTTTTGCCAATGAGCCTCAGGCTCCCTCGAGATGAAATGCGCCACCGCTCCAGTCTTCGGGAGCGACATCGGCGATGGTTTCGGTGAAGTCCCAATGGTGGCCGTAAAAGTCCCGGGCATTGTATTGGCGCTCGCCGTAGGGTTGATCCTGCGGTTCACTCAGGATGGTGGCTCCGTTCTGTCGCGCGCGCTCACAATGACCCTTCGCATCCTGGATACGAACCTGAGTGATATGAGACTTCTCAGGCGGCACATTTCCTTCGGCGATCGTAAAGCAGCCTTCGCCGGCCCTCATCTGGATGCGGTGATTGGCGATGCGCAGCCGGACAGTAAAGCCAAAGGCTTTTGACAGCCAATCGGCCGCCACCGCGGGATCGGGATAAATCAACACAGGGATCACGGCACAGGGTGGCACAGATCGGTTGGATCGCATGTGGAACACTTTATCACTCGCGCCGTGCGGGAATGCCGCACCTCAGCAGCAGCGGTTCGCGGATAACAAAGGTTGAAGCTGGAGGCAGGGCTCCCCAGCCAGGAGATTTGAGCGTAAAGGGGATTTCTCAAAGGCTGGCCATGGTCAGGGCGAGTGACAGCATCGGTTGCCCTTCCCACACTCCTAGCTGACAGATGCGCTATCCTAAGTCCTATGGATCACATTGGAGCCCTTCGCGAAAAGATTGCTCGTCTCCGGTCGGAGATTGCAGACGTTCAAGCGTTGAATGATACGTATCGCTTTGGTGGCAAGCACGGAGCAGAGGCGGATAACGCTCATGTCCAAAGGCGGGAACGACTGCGAGAAATTCAAGAAGAGCTTATCCAACTTTCTAACCTAAGCCGCAAGACTCTGTCCATCGAACAGATGAGAGAAAATCAGCGCGCCCGGCTGCATCTGGTAAAGCGGGTTTCATAAAATCTTTACCGTTTTCTTCACGAGCTCGCCGCAGCGATTGTGCAGCTGCTCATTTTCTTAGCCCGAGCGCGGTTTCTATGATCTGTACCGCTTGATCAGTTCCTTCAAGGCTTTTTCTTGAGGACAGTCTTTCCCCTAAGCGAGCATCTTCGCGCGCCAACGCCATAAGCACGACTGTGCCGCAGAACTACATCTTGTTGTAGACGACAGTCTGCGCGTTCGCCTGGCCGGTTCCGTGAACGGTGAGCGTTAACGTCTTGCCATCAGCCGAGACTTCAAATTTCGTGTGGTCCATTACCTCGCCCTTCACCTTGTCGGTGAGTTCGAGCGTGTGCTCGTTTACACGCTTGCCCGACGACATTGAGCCGGGCGCGACATTCGGACCCTTCTCTTCGTAATCCTTGCCGTCGAATTTCATGCTCAGGGTATCTTTGTAAGCGGGCGTATTGAAACTCAGGCCGTCTCCTTCGTAGGCCAGAATCTCCCACTCATCTGGAGAGGTGAATTTCACGTCGGTATCCTCCCATGTTCCTCCCCAACCCGAGCCGCCGCTCACTTTTTTCATCACAACCGTGAAATCGTCGGTTGTGCCGTCGGGCTTGTTGCCTGTTCCCTTAATCGTCTGCGTCTTTCCGTCTGCCGAAAGCGTGTGAGTCATGGAACTGAGTACCCTGCCATCCTTCTTGATCACCATCTTCCAGTTGTTGGCATCTACGGGAGTGATCGCTACCGTGTTTCCGAACTGGGTCGGCTGATCGGTGCCGTCGGCTGTATACGTGTTGGTCACGTTGCCGGATGTCCATTTGTATTTGCTGCCGCCGAGGTCCTCGATTTTGGTTTGCTCGCCGGTGAACTTGCTTTTCTCCATGTTCAGCTTCCATTTCCCGATGAAAGGATCGTCCGCGGCCCAGAGTGTGCTCGCGAGCAAGCACGCAAGCACTAGCGAAGAATAGAACTGTTTCATGGTTTCCCTCCGGCGGCGGATTATAGACCTTACCCCGGCAAACGCAAGCGGAAGATACCGGGAACGTTAAAGGATCCTTCTGTCAAGAAAAGGAGAGTTGAAACTACGGGCACTGAAAGCCTTGCAGAAAGTTTTCGGCCATGCGGCGCAGTCGAGTGGCACTGGAGATCGGGACGCATTCGCCCTGGATCAGTCGCTTGCTCAAGCGGTAGGGACACGAAGTGATCGTGGGCAATGCGCGCAAGTCCGGCGATCGGGGAAAGCCGCAAGAAGGACGATCGGCTGGATGCGCAGACATTGGCGCGGCTGGCTAGGATTGATCCCGAGTTGCTGTATCGGGTGAAGCCTCGCAGTGCGCAGGATGCCCTACGAACGACGATCTCAGTTTTCTGGACATTTTCTATCCCCAGATTTTGGCGCTTTCACGCGAAAACCAGACTTTTTCACATCCACAGGCAATAGCGCTCAGAATCCCTGCTCGGGCTGCAGTCCTTTTCAGTAAGAATTACATTTGCTGGGCTTGGTCGCGGACTACACTTTCAGGGTCAATTTCGTAGCCCTCGTCGGCGACAGCCTTCCCGACTGCGATGCGTAGCGTCGTCTCATCCGCACTCTTGGGTAAATCACAGTGGCGCTGGATGACTTCCTCCCCAGCTTGAATTCTGATCATCCAGCTACGCTTGTTCTCGTCCCATGAGAATTCCACACGATCGGCACGCATGATTCGTCCTCCTCATCACGTAATCGAATAGTGGGCAAGGCCCATCCTTTAGATGACGATCCCCGCACTTCTGGCAATCATCTTGTTGCAAATCACCTCGTCGATGCGCGACTACAAAATGCTGGACGAACGGATTCGATGTGTGCAAAAGAGAAAGCGGAGACAGAAAGTCGATGTTCTTAAACGGAAGATCCCGCCAGCACAGTGAGGGTGACCATGCGTCCGTCGAGGTATACGTTCCCGTCAGTTCCACGCTCAAACACCAACGTTGTCGGAGCCTCGGTTTCTGGAAGTTCGTAAGCCTCCACCCAGTATGCAAGATAGAAGTCCACCTCCGGCCCGAGTCCCTCCTCTCGATTAGAAAGTACACGAGTTACTACCGCCTGCCGCTCTTGCGAAGGGCTGTCGGACAATACATTGAACTTGAAACGTTGCCCTACCTTAATTTCAGACTGCATTTGAGCTCCTTAGTATGTTCTCAGCTTCTGATCATGAGTGCACCGGTGCGGCCATTGGCATCACAGTCTTTCGATGCAACATGGCTCCTTAGTTGAGAGTGACAAGATGCGAACCCCAGCCGACAGCATTCCTGTTGTTGGTGCAATGGCAATGTTGCGACAACCCGCGCTCAAGCTTCCCAGTGGAACACAGCAGAGGTTAATAGTAAGTCAGCTTACGATGAGTGACCGTTCCGGGTCGTGCTTCGTCCTGTTGAGAACGGCTGACAATAGTTAGCTCGGTCCAGTTGCCATACTGATCGTACTGGTACATGTATTGTATTTCGGAGGTTTCGGACGGCTGGGGAGGATTCGGCGTACCCGAGGGAATAAAAGCTCCAGCTTCCGTGAGTTCCCAAGGCCCGGTATCCGATCTCATGACCACAGTTTGGCCCTCGGAGGCTTTATCGCCATGGTCGTTGTACCTGGTGACAGTCACTTGCTCGCCAAAGACTCCTCCACTCCTGCGACGTTCCGTAACCCGACCCTGATCATCATAAGAGTAGGATATGGCGCTGTTCTGCATCCCAGAGATCATTGCACCGACAGACTTCATCTGTTCTGGATTGAGTTGGGACCTTATTTCTTCGGGAAGGTCTACCCGAGGGGCATCTGCAGCCTGTTCCTCTGCGAGAACGCGACCTTCTGCATCGAACTTACGCACAATGTGTCCGACGAGATTGCCATCAGCATCGTAAAACTGTGCCCCCGTCGCCACTCCCTGCTCGTTATACAGCGTCGTGACCTTACCGCCAGGAGAAGGTACAAACCCCAAGTCCGTGCCTTCCCAATGTGCCGCATAAGCCGTGTTCGCAGGTAAGGGCTTTGAATCGTAACTTTCAGTGGCGGACTTTCGGCCCGCGTCGTCGTATTGATAGCGGGTTTCAATCTTGTCACCCGACTTCACTGCCACCAGCCTTCGTGTGTCGTCGTACACGTAAGTTGTTTCAGACCGTTCGCCGGAGCCGCCATTACCGCTTTCAGTCTTGAGGAGACGCCCGTCGGCGTAGTAGGTGTAGCTCACAACCCATTCCGACCCGTCCGTGTTTTTCGTTCGTTGTTCCAGAATCCTGCCATCGAGGGCATACTCCGTTTTTGTAGACATGAGGAACTGCTGACCGTCGGTACCTGAAAAGGTCTGCTCATTCAGCACTATCTTAACGGGACCGCGAAGCTCGGCCTTATCACGGTCTGATTTTGTTTGTGGTGATTTTTGGGCGAGAGCAACTGAAACCATGAAGATGAACAGACAAGCGGAAGAGGGGTTCATGTACATATGGACCTTCCTCAAGGCGAAACCAATTTTACTTCTCTTCGCTTGAAATATGGAGATTGGAGTAGAGAGGCGACTGCACTCGCCTCTGCAGTCCCGGCATTTTGAGCGTAACGGCGATCTCGCGCTAATTGACGCCAGCCCACCTGGCCAGTCTGTACCGTCGGACCCGCATGTGGTTCCCATTCGCATGCTCGGAGAGTGCTTTCGGGTGCATGGTCCTGGACTGGTTCGGTCGAAGGTGGAACCCGATTTCGATCCCATTCGTTCCGGCCCGCGGTTCAGACGAGTCCTGGTTGGCATTCGCTATTCCGATCAAGTCTTCCGGGGGACGAATTACGTCTGCCGCCCTCGTCCCCCGGCCCCCTCGACTTCATCTTCATCTCAATTCCATGGGGGACGAGTCGGTCCAGAGAGGGCCCAACGTCGCAGGCACTTTAGAGCGGCAGAAATGGGGGAAAGAAATCCAGAGCGGGCCTCTGGACGTTGGCGCAACACCGTCTCAGTTGGTCGTCACCCCCACTAGAAAGTTGGCCGAACCCTTGACTATGTTGGAGGGTAGGATATCGCCAACCACGAACGTCGTGTCATCGATGCCGGCGTCGATGCCCCCCAAAATGGTGGTGTTCGAATTTAATGAGGTGGCGGAATCGATAGCGGCATTGTTCGGGTCACTCGTGAAATAGATCACGCAGTAGTAGTCATTCAGGGTGGATGCCTTGAAGGGCAGTGGATCGAGCTGGATGACGCAAGGGGTCTGTACCGAGATTTTCCCGGCACAGGCAGAATGCAAGAAGAAGGCACCCGAACTGCGGCCGCCAAAGGTTAGCGGTGTGACATGTTTGATCACAAAGTGGTCTCGGTCGGTTGTGTACAGGACTATTCCCCCGACGACGACTTCGTCTCCCTGAGTGAATCCAAGTTGCAGAAAGGTGTTTTTGCCCGACACTGGGAACAATGTGTTCCCAGAGACGAGATTGATTGCGGAGCGGTCCGTCCAGACTGCGATGGCGTTGGTGAGAGGTCCGGTTCCCGCAACGAGGTTCTGCGGGGATTGCGCCGGACTCGGCATGGCTATGACCATGCTGAACAGAAGTGTCCAGCCGAGCTTGAAAATGCTTTTCATGAACTTCTCCTTTCGGCCGTCGATGGATTTGCAGTGAACTGCAGGCGACGGCCGTTCTTGTCTCGTCTGGCTACTGGTTCATGACCGCAGTCAGCCCCAAGGCTCTTCCGCTGTTGATCAGAGTGTTTAACGACTCCCCGACAACGTGCCTCGTCTGGTCGGTGAACTCGAGCCAGCCGGTGAGGCTGCTGATTCCGAAAGCAGGCTTGGCTAAGCCAAGCGCATCGTTATTGCTGTCGGGAGCAGTGAAGTAGATGACGAGATAGGAGTCGGAGGAAGTTGTGAGCTGCAGTGCAAGCAGGTCCAACCTGATGAGGCATGGAGCCGTCGCCGAAACCGGCTGGTCGGGACAGACTTTCGGATCAGTCAGATCGACAGACGGATTCGAGACTCCATTCAAGGTGATCTTCGTGACAGAGGTGATCGCAGGACTCCTCGTATCCGTCTGATAGAGCACCATGTTGTTGATGTCGGCTCGAGTGCCTGCGGTGAACCCGAGGTAGAGAGCCGTGGTTTTACTCGTCGTGGGAAACAGCGCCGCACCTGGAATGACACTGATTGCCGACTTCCCGGCCCATTTGATTACCGAGGCTACAGGACCTGATCCAGTTACCAGGTTTATCTGCGCCGCAAGGCCTTGGGTTGCGATGGCGGCGATGAATAGTACAAAAGTTGGGAGTCTGAGAAGTTTCCTCAAACGGTTGGGCCGGCACAGGCCGGCAGTGACGTGGATACAACGTGCGTGAGACAAAGTCGCTCCTCCTCTGAAGTTTGAATTGTTAATCTCTTACCGAAGGCCGACGCCTTGGAAGCGCTCCTCGCCGTCGCCGCCAAAGCAGACCATCCGCGCGCGGCCCAATCCGTTCCGGAATGGAACCCCCCATCTTCGGCCCGGGCAGCAACGATCCTGCCGCGCTGGTGGTGGAAAGCTGCCGCGATCGCCGACGTCACGCAATCCCTGCGATGTTCCCGCTGTGTGAATTGTTTGTCCCTGAGAGATGTACTGTTAAATCAGTGGGATGAGACGGAGCCTTGAGCATAAACAGCGGCGCAGAGAGGTACCCGCCACATGCAGATTTGGGTCTTCTTTATCGAAAATTTGCTTTTTTTAGGGGGCTGAGTGATGTCGCGCTGCTACGACAGTTAACGAAGACTTCGGCCTGCCAAGGTCACAGCTGCCTGTGACGCGGGATACATTCTCGACAATATCCAACTCCTAGACTTGTTTTGTTTTCCTTAGAACATTTCTTTAGGAGGTTGTATGTGTGTTTTGAAAGTTCTTGGTTTCTTATTGTTTCTGACCGCGATAACGTTTGCCTCGGAAAACAAGTTAGGAATTCATAACGTCGCCAAAGTGAGCTTTTCTTCGGCAGTTCGCGTGGGTGCCACTGTGATCCCGGCAGGGAATTATACCGTCCGGCATACGATGGAAGGGCAGGATCACGTGATGATGTTTACCCGCCCAGGGAAGAAGGACGTGTTCAAAGTGAAATGCACTTTGGTGGCTCTCGAACGTAAGGCCAGCCAAGATCAGCAGACTGTCGAAGTCTCGGGAAGTGAAAGAGTTCTTCGTGAGCTGGTCTTCGCAGGCGACTCCGCTAAGCACGTCTTCTAGCTTTGATCTTTTCTCCGTTCATATGCGGCGGTCGATTGCGAATGCCTTGCCTGTGAATCATGGCCGCCGCACTCATCTCTAAAGAACGAAGGATCCAGATTCGCCTCTCGGCGAATCACCTTGCCGGAACGTCAATGAGGGATATAGCGATTTTTCGTCGACGATTGTGGCGCCAAACACGTCATGTAAAATCGGGCTGCCACGCCTCCTTGCGAACTTAGGGTTTCTGGCACTGCCGAGAAATGGAGTTTTTCATGCGGGAAGAGGTGATCCGTGCTGTTGAAGCGCACTTGAACGGGCTTGGGGCCAGGGATATAACTGCTTCGCCGTTTCACCAAGACATAGAGTTCGTGGGACCGATTGGTCCTCGCCTTAAGGGAGAATCCACGGTGCGAGCGGTTTTCACTGGATTTTTCCCAACCATAAAAGGCATCAAGATCAACCGGCATATAGTGGATGGTGAGTGGTGCGCCACAGTCTTTGATTTCGATACCACATTCGGCACCATTCCTATGATCGACTGCTTTCACGTGGTCGACGGGCAGATTCTGTCCATTCGCGTGTATTACGATCCGCGCCCGATTTTGGAGGGCCTGAGCAGGGTCGCGCCTCCACCCTCGTCCTAAAACTCTTCACTATCTATCAACGTTAGCGTGCTGTTCCGCAGCCTGGGAGGGCGTGATCATGGCCTCAATCTTCTCTAGGTTGCACCGTCGTGTGCGCTTTTCTGAGCGGGGCCCGTCACACCGAACCGTTATACTTTGTGCTCAGTGCCCAAATCGGGCCGGAGCACAGTAGATGAGCAACAAGGGCGCTCAGCCAGCCGAAACTCATCTGCGCGATCAGAGAACTCTCGGCGAGATCAAGGCAGATGGGTTTGAACAAGATGTCTGTATCAACGATCGGAACCAGGCGTTCTCCGCGGAACTTCTTCGTCTCGCGCTTCTGGGTGTGGGCGGTGTCGGGTATGTTGCGTCACGAGCTTTAGCCGCTGGTTCTTCTGGTGAAGCGGCACTACGGATGGGTGTCGCGGCCAAGTGGCTTGTTCTCACTGCTGCAGTGAGTTTCGGTCTCTCTGCCGCGTCTGCTTTGTGTCTGCGATATCTCGCTTCCGATTCGATCGCGTTTCAACTGCGAATCGTACGATTGCGAATTCGGGGAACTGCTAACGACGGAAGCGAGGCAGAACGGGAGGAAGCCCGCCGGAATCGGCGTCTGAAGGTGATGAGGCCGATGCTTGTGTTCTCCTCGGGGACTCTCGGTCTCGGTGCCGGCGTATTCATCGCATTTCTGTTCGTTCTGCTTGGGCCCTAAGGCGTCCTGTTAGCGCTGGTATCTGGACTTGGAAGAAGCGTAGGGGTGGCGATAGTTCGCTTTCCAGGACGGCAAGCCCTGTACGAAAATGGGGCGCATGTAAAATATGCGACACCATGTGGATGGCTGTCGCAATCACCGCCACAATTTTCGCGATTGGAAACATTCTCTTCGGTCACTTCAATGAAAGAACCCCGAAGTGGAAGCGCGTCACTAAAGTTATTTTGGTACTCGCGCTCGTTGGAGCTATCTCTGCCAAGGCAGGGCCAGCATGGGGACTTGCACCGATCGCGCTGCTGCTCGTTGCGGCGGCGGTCGTTCACCTCTGGTGGCTTCCGCGTCATGGCATTAACGGCTTAACCGGAGAACCGAGAGAAAAGTATTATGAGTTGAAGGGCTGGACTCGCAAGCCATAGCCTTCGCAATTGCTATGAACAAGCTTGCGACGTTTATTCGCCAGACAAATAATCGCACGGCGAGCGCAAGTCATTTCTTCAGTAGTGCGTCAATTCCGGCTTGCGCGATTGCCTCGTCGACCTCGGATTTGGCGCCGCTGGCTGAGATCGCGCCCAGCGTCTGGCCATCCACCTTGATGGGTAATCCGCCCTGTCCCGGAAAGAAATTCGGAAATGCGAGCGCCGCGGTGTTTCCCGCTTTCACAGTGTCAGCGGCGTCTTTCGATGGGCTGCCGTATAAAGCGGCGTGCCGCGCTTTTTTCTGCGCCCATTCCAGCGTGTTGACGGACACGCCATCGCCTCTCTCAAGAAAGAGCAAATTCGCGTTCTCGTCCATAATGCAGATCGTGACCGATACATTTTGACGTCTGGCTTCTGCTTCGGCTCCAGCCACCATGGTCTTGATGGCGTCCAGATTTAAGTACTTCTTCGACGGTAGATCGGCGGCCATAAGCGTCTCCAACAGGCAGAGTGCAATAAGAAATGATTTCAACATGCGCGGGATAGTATCAACCGCGTGGCGGTTTTCCAAGCAGGATTTCAGCACAAGCGGCTACTGTCAAAGACGGTTACTGGGGTGAAATCGGGGATGTTACAACAATCCGCCTATGGGCAAGTAAGCTTCGCCGTTCCCAGAACGTGATTGCAGGACGCTGCCCCGTACGCAAATGACGGACATGGGGGTGTGCCATTCACGGGCAGGTTAACCCAAGCGCCAATGCTGTAAGTGCCCGACACGCCGGCAGCGCATTGTGCCATTCCGTTCGAGTCGACCGTGACGGCTCCGTTTGCAGGCAGGGTACCTGCTGCTGCTCCCCAATTCGCTTGCAGGGGAGTCACCGTCATTGGAGCAGAATTGTAATAACCGGTCGCAACGAACGGTACCTGACCGTTTGGATAACTTTGAGCCTGAGCAGTCGCTGGGCTCACCGTGATGGACTGAATTCGGCGAGGACTATTTCCACAAGCTAGTGTGATCCATCCCGCAACGACTAGCGTGAAGATCCAAAGGAGGAAGGTATATCGGGACATAGACACCTCTCCGGCAATTACAACTCTGGACGGATGGAAAAGTTGCGCGTAACGAAGCAGTATAGGCTGGTCCCGTTCAAGGGACACACGATTGATGAGGACAGAACTAGTGAACTGCTCTACCTACATACACGCGACGTGGACGCAGATCATTAAGCCGGCATTGGCAGCGGGAACGGTCAGTCAATCTGTGCTGCACGCGTCAATCGATGCTTTTCCACCCCGATCAAATGCAAACCCACGTTTCCCACAGTTTCTCCACAACAATTCTCTTCCGCCGTATTTCAAGGTAGCCTGTTCTTAGCTGACAATTTCCAAGGAGAGCTCTGTCCTCCAGCGCTGAGAACTGAGAACTGAATGGCGAATCCCGGCGATTTCGCATACACGGTCAAGCAGCAGGCGGACATCGTCCGCATCGTCGGCGACTACATCAAGCTGAAGAAGGCCGGGGCGCAGAACTATTCCGGGCTTTGTCCCTTCCACGGTGAGAAGACGCCATCGTTCTCCGTTCACGCCACGCGCCAGTTCTATCACTGCTTCGGCTGCGGCCAGTCCGGGGACGTCTTCAGTTTCGTCCAGAAAATCGAGAACATTACATTTCCCGAAGCCGTCCGCCAGGTTGCGCAAAAGCTTGGCATCCCGCTGCCCAAGGCAAGTTACTCGACTCCCGGAGAAGCGAAAGAAGCCCGCCTGCGCGGGCAGTTGCTCGACGTCCACGAACGCGCGGTCGCGTTCTTTCAGGAATGCCTGCGCCGTCCCGAAGGCGCCCGCGCCCGTGAATATCTCTCCGGCCGGGGACTGACCGACGAGATGATCGCGAAGTTCCGAATCGGCTACGCGCCGGACAGTGGATTTCTGCTACGCGACCGCCTGAAAGGCGAGTTCGGCGAAGAAGTGCTGAGGGAAAGCGGATTGTTTTCGTGGAAGCAGGAAGACGGACCGCAGACCGCAGACCGCAGACCTCCGCAACAGCAGATTCCTGGCTCCGCTCGGAATGACAACGCGGCGGACGGTCGTGAAGGTGCGGCGGAGGCACCGGATGGTTCGCCGAGGTCCGAGGTCCAAGGTCTGAGGTCAGTGGCCCAAGGCACGGTTCCGGAAGCCGAGAGCCGAAAGCCGGCAGCCGCGTCAATGTACTCGAAATTTCGCAATCGAGTCATGTTTCCGATCAGCAGCGAGGCGGGCAAAGTCATCGCCTTCACCGGGCGCACTCTCTCCACCGACGAAAAGGCCGGACCGAAATATCTCAACTCGCCCGAGACGCCGATCTATTCCAAGGGCAAAGTCCTGTTTAACCTCGACCTCGCCAAGGAGTGGATCAAGAAATTCGACTACGCCATCCTCGTCGAGGGCCAAATGGACTGCATCTCAGTCTTCGCCGCCGGATTCCACAATGTCGTCGCCAGCTCCGGAACGGCCTTCACCGAGTTGCAGACAAAGTTGCTGGGCCGTTTCAGCAAGAACGTTGTCGTCAACTTCGATCCCGACACCGCCGGAGCCAAGGCTACCGAACGCACCCTCGGACTCCTCGTCGAAGAAGAATTTCAGATCAAGGTTCTGACCCTCGAGCAGGGGTTCGACCCGGATCTTTACATCCGTCGCAAGGGTAAAGACGCCTACGAAGACGCGCTCCGCCACTCTCAGCGATATTTTGACTACCTGATCGAACGGGCCCGCACGCAGTTCCCAGTTCGCAGCGCCGAGGGAAAGCACAAAGCGGTCAACTATCTTCTGCCGCACGTCCAGCGCATTCCCAGCCGCATCATGCGCGACGAACTCGCGCAAGAGATAGCCCAGAAACTGCAGATTGACTCCGCCGTTCTTCGTCAGGAATTGCGCCACACCGCGGCGACCCGCTCCGCCGCCACTGTGAAAGCACCGGCGGAAGCCCAGGTTACCGAAGCCGAAAAGGTCCTGATCCGCGCTTTGGCGTCAGCCCGCCAGATCCAGACTGTCGAAGAGCACATCTCGATGCGCGACGGCGCTGAGGAAGAGTTCGATCCCGCCCGCCAAGCCGTCTATGTACTGCAAAACGAAGGCCTGCACCGCGGACTAGCCACGGAATCGCTGGCCGAATGCCTACTCAATGCGGGCTTGGACGCTCCGGACGTCCTCGAAATCCCGGCCACGGAGGGCGACCGCCGCATGCTCGCCTCCATCCTATTGAAAGAAGAGGAGGAACTGACCGCTGAGATTCTGGAAGCAGCGGTTCGTGCTCTGCGCCGGGTTCACTTACGACGCCAGCAGGAGCAGGTTCAACGCGAGCTCAAGCGTCCGGGCCTCGCCGCCGATAAAGACCGTCTGCGCCAGTTGTTGGGCGAGCTAGAGCGCATCAGCCGCGCCCTCCGTGACCCCGGCCCCGATGCCCGAGCCTCGTAAGCTAATAATTGGACAAGTTCCCTGTTGTCGCCGTAGGTTCGGGACGACCCTGCGTTTTGGGATAACGGCACGTTTGGCGTAGCCGTGCCTTGGGACAACCGTGGAAGAGCGGCAGCGCTTTCAGCGCCGCGTTCACACCCGGCGAAGAGGGCATTAGCCCCTGTGAGACTCGCGGAAACGTGAAATCTGCTTGAAACGAAACGGCTTCAAAAACCATCTAACAATCAACAGAGAGAGGGATCGGCGCGGACAGAAGGGCAATCAGGCGGATACTGGATGGACACAGAGCGTTTCACATGCTAAACTCTGTAAGTTTGTGCTAGCTGCACATTCCCGCTAGAACCCAGATTCCCACCTATCCGGAATTTACCACACGCACCTAGCGTGAGTGAAATTGAATTTTCGAGGAACACTTCTTGGCTCTTGATGACAAGTTCGACGATATAAAAAAGCTGATCGACACAGGAAAAGAAAAGGGATATCTCACGTATGACCAGGTCAACGACCTCATACCGCATGACGTGCACAGTCCCGAAGACCTTGACGATCTGCTGACCACAATTGGTACGCAAGGCATCGACGTCCTGGAAGGCCCGAAGCTGCCTTCGCAGGGGCTCGATAAAAAAGGTTTCGAAGATATCGAAGAAGGGGAGGATGTCGAACTCGACCTCACCCCCGGCGCTCTGGAAAAAACCAACGATCCCGTCCGCATGTATCTGCGCGAGATGGGAACGGTTCCGCTGCTCACGCGCGAAGGCGAAGTCGAAATCGCCAAGCGCATCGAGCGCGGGCAAATCCGCGTCCTGAAGGCACTCTCGCGTTCACCGATCGTGATTCGCGAGCTGCTTACCTTGGGCGAAGACCTCAAGAAAAACGTCCGCTCGATCAAGGAAGTGGTCACCTTCGATGAGGAAGAGATCACCGACGAGATCCTGCAGAACCGCCTCAACGAGTTCACCGGCAAGATCGACGACATGGCCAAGCTGTACAAGAAGGTCGGGGTGCTCGAAGAGAAATTCAAGGAAGTTTCGCAGAAGAAGAATCCGCGCGATCACCGCCGGTCCCGTCGCAAGCTGGCCCGCGGAATAGTTGCCGTCTCTATCGCGGTGCGCAAGCTCGGATTCACCAACACCGAGCGCAAGCGCCTGATCGAGCGTCTTAACAAAACGGTCGACGGGATGCGTTCGCTGGATCGTCAGGCGACGAACCTCGAGCGCAAGGCCGACGCCACTCGCAGCGACGAACAGAAGAAGGAGTATAGGCGGCAGGCGCGATCGATTCGCGCCGAGATCGAAAAACTTGAACTCGAAACCGGCGTGTTGTTCCAGGAGCTCAAGCGCACCCAGCGCGAGATCATCCAGGGCGACATGGACGCGGAGCAGGCCAAGCGCGAACTCATCGAGGCTAACCTGCGCCTTGTGGTTTCGATTGCTAAGAAATACACGAACCGCGGACTGCAGTTCCTCGACCTGATTCAGGAAGGCAACATCGGACTGATGAAGGCCGTCGACAAATTCGAATACCGCCGTGGCTACAAGTTTTCAACGTACGCCACGTGGTGGATTCGGCAGGCCATCACCCGTGCGATTGCCGACCAGGCGCGTACGATCCGCATCCCGGTGCACATGATCGAAACGATCAACAAGCTGATCCGCACCTCGCGCCAGCTGGTGCAGGAACTGGGACGCGAACCTACGTCGGAAGAGATCGCCAAGCGCATGGATATTCCGGTTGCAAAAGTGCGAAAGGTGCTCAAGATTGCGCAGGAGCCGATCTCGCTCGAAACGCCGATCGGCGAAGAGGAAGATTCGCACCTGGGCGACTTCATCGAAGACCGCGCGGTAGTTTCTCCGGCCGAGGCGGTGATCAACGTGAACCTGAAGGACCAGACCGGACAGGTCCTGCGCACGCTGACCCCGCGCGAGGAGAAAGTCATCAAGATGCGCTTCGGGCTCGAAGATGGTTCGGAGCACACGCTCGAAGAGGTCGGGCAGTCGTTCGCGGTTACCCGCGAACGCATCCGCCAGATCGAAGCCAAGGCGCTGCGGAAGCTGCGACATCCGTCAAGGTCGCGGAAGCTTCGGGCGTTTATGGATGGGGTGCGGGATTAGACCTTAGCCACGGATCTGCATGGGTGTTCACGGATTTAATTCAAGGCACGCCGAAGCCGTGCCTTTTTTGTTGCGGTAAACAAGGTCTTGTCATTTCGAAGCGTGGGTGCCGGGACAGCAGATTCCTCGCTCGTCCTCTCTGCGCTGGCGCGCGTCTGCGGACGGCTCGGAATGACAGGAATCGTGCTGGGCTCCCTTTTGCCCTTTTCCCAAACTCGACTGCCGGTTTTGACTCACTTTAATCCTTTCCTATTATTGCTGCTCGATTTCCTCGTCGATAGAGTTTCCGATACTCGAAGTGGCAGTGTTTCTTCTTCAATTGGGGTGACTGGCCGCTTCCTGTGAGTACCGGCCTTTTCCGCCGCTCAATCTTCTGGGGGTCTGTGGGATGCGAACATCTGTAGTTCTGCTGTGCGTGCTGAGTTTTTCTGCGGCTGTCTTCGGTCAGAGCAACTACGCGTCCGTCACGGGCAAGGTCACCGATGCGCAATCGCTGCCGGTCGCGCACGCCACGGTGGAGTTGAAGTCGGTGAGCAACGGGACGAGCCGCTCGGTCTCGACTGACACGAACGGCATTTTTTACGCGCCTGCGCTGCTTCCCGATGACTACTTGCTGACGACGTCCGCGACGGGCTTTGCGCCGGTCGAGCGGTCGCTGCATCTCGAGGTGGGACAGCAGTTGGAGCTCGACTTGCCGTTGAAAGTCGGTCCGGTGCAGGAAGGGGTGAACGTTAGCGCGAGAGCTGACGTCTTGCACAGCACCGATGCTAGCGTGGGAGAAGTGGTCGAGCCGAAGTCGATTCAGGAATTGCCGCTGAATGGACGCATGCTGATCGATCTGGTGCTGACCGTTCCCGGAGCGCACGTCGGATTTGGCGCGCAGACGGGACAAACGAATCCTCTTTACTGGCGTCCGGGACAGCGGTCGGCGGTGGTGATTGGCGGCGCGCGTCCGAATGCGAATTTCTTTTTGCTGGATGGTGCTACCAATACCGATCCGACATTCAATACGCAAAACCTGAGTCCGTCGCCGGATTCGGTGATGGAGTTCCAGGTTGCGACCAGCAGCTATACAGCCGACATGGGCGGCGCTGGCGGTGGACAGATCAACATCGTGACGCGCTCGGGCACGAGCCGCTTCCATGGCACGGCGTATGAGTTCCTGCGGAATGGCGCGATGGACGCCAGCCCGTTCGAGGCGATGGGTAACAATCATCTTGTCCAGAATAATTTTGGCGCGTCGTTTGGCGGACCTCTGCTTGGGGAGAAGAAGAAGACATTCTTCTTCGTGAACTATGAGGGACTGCGATTGTCGCAGGCGGATGCGCAGATTCTGACAGTGCCTACGCAGGAAGAGCTGGCGGGCGACTTCAGTATGAGTTCGACGAAGATCTTCGATCCGACGACGGCGGTGCCGAACCCAAACTACAACCCGGCGCTGCCGACGAATGCGTCGAATTATCCGTACACGCGCAGCCAGTTTGCGAACAATCAGATTCCGATGAATCGCATCAATCCGCAGCTGGAAGCGTTTTTGATGCAGTACGTGCCGATGCCGAATATGGGCATGGCAGCGTCGGGGAAGGACTCGAACAACTACCTCGATATCAGGAATGAGACACACTTTCAGGATCAGGGTACGGTGCGCCTGGACCACAACTTCGCAAGCGGCGATACGGCAACGGCGCGGTATTCGCTGGGCGCGGAGAACGGATTTTCGCCGTCAAATGGCACGACTTCAACGACAGAAAATCTACCTGGATTCGGATCGCCTTTCGACAATTTCTCGCAGCAAGCAGTGATCTCATGGAATCACGTGTTCTCGAGCAATAAGCTGAATACGGCGTCGCTGGCGATGTCGCGGCTGTCGATGAATCACACATCGCAGAACGACAGTGTGAATGACATCGTCGGACAGCTGGGGATCCAGGGCATCGGGTTCGGCGGGCCGGGCGCATGGGGCGCTCCGTGGTTTGCGGCACAGGGCTACACCGGGATCGGCGACACCTTTGCCGCTACGCCGATGCATGCTTGGGATACAACGATCGAGTTGCGGGACACGTTTGCCTGGCAGCGCGGACATCATGCGATCCGGTTCGGTGGCGATGCGCGGCGCTATATCTGGCCGATGTGGGGATTCTTCCAGAATCGCGGCTTCTACCAGTTCACCAACGGTTACACCAGCGAGTTTGGATTTAATGATGGAAGCGGGAGCGGATTTGCGAGTCTGCTCCTCTCGCTCCCGACGGTGAAGCAGCGGCAGGCGGGAATCCCGCAGATGAACCTGCGCAACTGGGGATACGACGGTTACGCGGAAGACAGCTGGCAGGTCACTCGGACGACGACCTTGAATATCGGATTACGATACGAATACACCAGCCCGCTCTACGACCTGCAAAATACGAACAGCAATCTGATCTTTAACAACGGCGTGCCGTCGGTATTTATCGGTGGCGAGAACGGGTATCCGACGGGACTGATGTATTCGAACAAGCACAATGTCGCGCCCCGCATCGGAATCGCGAAGAATATCCCGAGCCGCGGGATCGTGTTGCGTGGAGCGTATGGCATCTTCTATACGCCCATCGATCAGAACACATGGTGCAATCAGCGGCACAATGTGCCGTACGTTTTTCCGGAGACGCAGCAGGCAGACAACTACACGCCTCCGGCAACGCTGTTCGCAAAGCAGTTGAATTTCGGAACGCCGGTGCTCGGTGCGGGAGCGCTCACGCCGACGACGGTAAGCTTCACGGCGTTCGATCCACATGCTCCTGCGGAATACATCCAGCAGTGGAATGGACAGATTGAAAAGAGCTTTGGAGCGAACACCACGGTTGAGGTGGGATACCTGGGCGCGCGCGGATTTCATCTGCAGCGCTCGCATTTGATCAACAATGCGCCTCCGGGACCGGGACCGCTCGGCCCGCGGCGTCCGTTTAAGACGCTGAGCTTTGTTCCGAACACAGTGTTGACGCCGAGCAGCACGGACGCTGTCATCCAGAGCCAGACGTTTCCGGTGAGCACGATTAACCTTCTCGAAGACACTGCGCAGAGCTGGTACGACGCGGGCTATGTGAACGTGCGGCGCAAGTATTCGCACGGGCTTAGCTTGCTTGCGAATTACACCTACTCGAAGAACCTGTCGAATGCGCCCGATTTCCGCTCACCGATGGATGAGTCGGCGATTCCGCAGAACAACAGCGATCTGGCGGCAGAGAAAGGCCCGGGGTGTGACGTGCGGCACCGGTTTGCGCTGAGCGGTGTATACGCGATTCCCGCGTGGAACCGCGAAGACTGGACTCGCTTGATCACACAGAATTGGCAGTTCAGCACGGTCTATCAGATTCAATCGGGGATGCCGTTCACGATTTCAGTGTTTGGCGATACGGCGAACTCTGGGACTGTGCTGGGCGAGAATCCGATTCGCGCGAACTACACGGGGCAGCCGATCTTTGGTCCGGGAACGCGGACGTCGGCGAAGTGGTTCAATCCGGCTGCGTTCTCGGCGCCTCCGGCTTACACCTTTGGCGACGTCGGACGCAACTCGTTGTACGGACCTCCGCTGCGTACGCTGGACATCGCATTAGTGCGCAGCTTCCGGCTCACGGAGAGTGCGTCGTTCGAGTTCCGCGGAGAGGCGTTCAATGTATTCAACATGGTGAACCTGGGTACGCCGAACCGGTTTGTGAACACACCACAGTTTGGAACAATTACGATGGCGATGACTCCGCCGCGAGAGTTGCAGATGAGTGCTAGAGTGTCGTTCTGAAGGATCTGGATTTGAGCGGCGGCAGCTTTGCGTTCAAAAAAAGCGATCACCACAGGGGGCACAGGGTCGTCACAGAGGAATGTCGATTTCGGCGAGAAGAATTGAGCCGCTTGAGTTTCATCTTGGCGGTAGGGATTCTTCGACTGCGCGCGACGGATCGCTTCGCTCTCCGTCGTGCTCCGCTCAGAATGACATCGTTCTTTTTACCTTCATGAGTAGCCCAGCCGGGTTGGCTGTCTTTCACAAAATCAGGTCCCTTTGTCTCGCATGAATTTCATTTCTCTTACGACGCAAGAATGGAATTTTATTGAGCTCTTGTAACCACGATCACAGCATCCGACATCCGCAGTATTCTGCGGCGGCTGGACAAGTCGCTGGGCGGTCCGCCATACAATCTATCGCTGCAGAACCGTCCCTTTTTGCGTCCGCGAGGAGGGTACTGGAAGACGATCGATGAGGACTTTCACTGGCACCTCGAGATATTGCCGCACGTCATCGGAATGACCGGGTTCGAGCGGGCCTCATCGTTCTTCTATAATCCCGTGCCGCCGGAACTCGCGGTGCGATGCCTTTCGGATGGAGCACGTGTTTCTTGACTCTGCGTTGTCCGGCGGAGTTTCGCCCGCGCAGCTTGCACGGTGAAGGTCGAATTTCATCTTGGCGGTAGGGATTCTTCGACTGCGCAAGACGGTTCGCTTCGCTCACCGTCGTGCTCCGCTCAGAATGACATTTTCTCTTTTCTCTTTAACAGTCTCGTGGCTAATCCGTAGAGGTCGGTTCTTTCCTAACCCACGACGGGCTGGGACTCCGATCCCCCATCGGCCTCCCAGCCCAATTACAATCAAGTCTTAGTTCGACAACTTGTACACGTAAAGCCGGCCGATTGGGGCTTGAGCTTGATCTGCCGAGCCGACGTAGACCGTTCCATTCACCACCGCGGGTGAGGAGGACACGATGGGCTCGTTGTTCGTCAAGAGCTGAGTGACCGGCAAACAGAACGAAGATCCGCAGCCATTCGCATCGAAGACCATCACCATGCCGTTGTTCTCGCCGACATAGACGAGGCCGTTGGCAATGGCCGGCGACGAGATGATGGCGCCTTGCGGTCCGATCGCTCCGCCCTTCCAAAGCGGGGCGCACGTCGCTGCACCACACCCCGATGCGCGGAACGCATAGAAAGCCGCATCTCCGTCACCGACATAGACGATTCCGTTGGCCACCGAAGGAGACGATGCGATGAAAGGTCCGGTCGTGCCTGTCCATAACGGACTGCAGGTCGCCGTCCCGCATCCCGAGGCTTTGAAGGCGTACAGGTTGCCATCAAACGAGCCGATATAGACGATGCCGTTTGAAATTGCAGGGGAGGATTGGGAGATCGAGCTTCCCGCCCGGGCCGTCCACAACGGAGAGCACTTGCTGGTTCCGCACCCGGCGGCCTTGAAGGCATAGAGCTTGCCGTCTTCCGAGCCGACGTAAACCACACCATTGGCAAAGGCCGGCGAGGAGGTGATTCGGCCTCCGGTTGCGGCGGTCCAAAGGGGACTGCAGGAACGTGCTCCGCATCCTGACGCCGAGAAAGCGTAGAGCTTTTTGTCGAAGGATCCGATGTAGACGACGTCGTTTACGACCAGGGGGGAACTCTCGATAATGCCGTTGCCTGTTGTACCCACCCACAAGGGCGCGCACGAGGGCTTACCGCAACCCTTCGCCCTGAACGCATAGAGCCTGTGGTCAGCAGATCCGATGTAGACGACCCCGTTGGCGACTGCTGGAGATGAGGTAATGTCGTTTTGCGTGGGGCCAGTCCACAGCGGCCGACATTCGGTTGCGGGAGCGCAGCCATTGGCGTCGAACGCGTAGAGCTTTCCGTCGAATGATCCGACGTAGAGCACACCGTTGGCTACTGCGGGCGAGGAGGAATCGACCAGGTCGCCCAGTAATCCTTGCCAGGACAGCGTGAGGGATGTTGCGTTAGTCCTGTTGATCGTGTTCTCCGCTGGATTGAAGCCGGTGCGATTGGGAGAATTCTTGAACTGACGCCAGTTCACGACGACTGTGAGTGACGCTGTCGCGGTTTCGCCCGCAACAGTATTTGCCTGAAGCGCGTGGACTCCGGGCTCGACGGAGTCCGGAAGAGTGAACGAAAGCGCAAATTGGCCGCTTTCATCTGCTGTCGCGCGGGCAATGGCGGAGTTTTCGAGCATAAGGTTGACCGTTTCGGCGGGAGCGAATCCTGTGCCTGATACCGTGATGTTGGCACCCGGATCCGCAGTAGCCGGAGTGACCGAAACGGAAGCTGCAAACGCCAGTGAGGCGGTCAGGCTGAAGACGACAAGAAGTAGTAGATACACTCGACCCGAAGACATAATTGCCCCTTGGAGCGGAAGGCCGCTGCTGAATAGCTTTTAGCAGAGTGCAGTAATTGAGGATGTCGGGAGATTGTCAAAAGTTTGGTTTGTGTCGGTAAAAGACTTTACCGCCGAGTGCGCGGAGTGACCCTAGCCGAGTTCGCCGAGAACGACTTAAACTGATCTTCGACCTGAGTCAGCGCTTCGTTTTGACTCCACCTGCGATGTAGCCTAGAATTTTCGTGAGTGCAGTTTGCCTGTCTACCAGGGCTTGTGGCGCGATCTGGGGAGGTTTTATTTTATGCCTGAAAAAATCGGTATTACTGAGATCCTCTTCGTGGTGGCTATCGCTCTCTTATTGTTCGGGCCGGGCAAGTTCGCCGCACTCGGCAAGAGCTTGGGGGAGGGGATCCGGAACTTTCGGTCTTCGGTGAAGGAGACGGACCAGAACAAGGAAGAAGAGAAGAAGTCGTAATCGTCAGGCAGTCACTTAAGTCCAGCCGCGTGAACCTCCTGCAGCATTCTGTAGACCCGGGCAACGGGTAATCCAACCACATTGCTATAGTCGCCTTCGATACGCGGGATCCAGCGCGAGGCGATGCCCTGAATAGCGTATGCTCCCGCCTTGTCCATAGGTTCGCCCGTAGCTACGTAGTCGCGAATCTCAGCGTCGGTTAAGGCTGAGAAGGTGACCAGTGTGGTTTCGGAGGAAGTTCTCATTTCACAGTTTCCCGGTGCGGTGCTGGAAGCGTTCGTGGGGGTTACGGAACTACCCGATCCTGATCGACTCACCAGGCATACGCCGGTGATGACCTGATGAAAGCGTCCAGAGAGCATGCGTAACATGCGAGCGGCATCGTCTGAATCGATTGGTTTGCCCAAGATCGAATCGTCAATCACTACGACAGTATCGGCACCAAGGACGAGCTCGCCAGGACGTGTCCGCCACACCGCGAGCGCTTTTTCCCGCGCCAGCCTCTCGGCACATTCCCGAGCGGATTCACCGGGGAGAGGAGTTTCGTCGACATCGGCAGGTTGAATCTGAAATGAAATTCCGGCGCTTCTAAGAAGATCCTGGCGTCGAGGCGAAGCAGAGGCGAGCACGAGCATGCGCATTCGATTTTATCGGAAGGCGATTCGGCTCATGGGTGGATCAGTTCGATCCGGTTGCCGAAGGGGTCGGAAATGTGACAGCGCCGGACGCCTGGAATCGTTGAGTCGTCGATCACTTCCATGCCGGCGCTTTTCAGGCGCGCGGTAAGCCGGTCGTAGTCGGCACAGCGGAGCGCCGGATGCGCCTTCCGGGCAGGGCGAAATTCCGGTTCGACGCCGAGATGGACTTGGACGATTCCGCTCTGAAACCAGCATCCGCCACGCTTCCTGAGTTCCGCGGGCTTCTCAATTTCGAACATGCCCAGTAATTTTCCGTAAAAGGCCCGAGCATCGTCTTCCTTGCCAGCAGGCATGGCCAACTGCACGTGGTCGATCGAGGTGAATGGGAGGGAACTCACGTAGTGATTGTATCGGTTAGCACGATTGCGTTAGGAGATTAATGATCCAGAACGTTTCTTTCCATGGTCATTCTTCGGGATGTCCGCTGGTAGACTCTAATTCTGGCAATTGCCTGGTATTTTCATGATTTCTGCTTCGTCCCACATCGAGCCTGGGCACACAGTGGTCATCGAGCCTCAGCTCATACGCATTCCTGAAGGCTGGTTTCTCATGGGCTCGGAGCAAGGGCAAGATTGCGAGCGGCCTATTCATCGGGTCTGGATCGATTCCTTTTGGCTCGCTACAACCCAAATCATGAATGAGGAATATGGCCGGTTTCTGCAAGCGAGGCAGTGCGCATCGCCGCCGTTCTGGAGTGATCCCAACTTTAATCAGCCACGTCAGCCTGTTGCGGGAGTGTCGTGGCATGAGGCTGTGCGCTATAGCGAGTGGCTGAGTTCGCAGACTGGACGCCGATTCCGGCTGCCGACAGAAGCTGAGTGGGAACGCGCGGCGCGCGGCGGGCTCGAGCAGAAACAATTTTCCTGGGGAGATGATCCACCGCAATCGTTACCGAACTATGCGACGCGCTGGCAGAACGGACCCGAACCGGTTGCGCAGTACGCTCCAAATGCGTTCGGGCTCTACGACATTGGCGATAACGTGCACGAATGGTGCAGCGATTGGTATGACCCGAATTATTACGGAAATTCGCCAGAGCGGAATCCGCAGGGGCCCGACCAGAGTCCGATGAAGCCGGTACGCAAGGCCTCGCGCGGGGGATCGTGGCGACACCACATCAAAGTGGCGCGGTGCTCGGCTCGATCGAGCATTCCGCCGGAGTTTCAATATGCTGATTATGGGTTTCGGGTCGCGTGTGATTGAGTGATTGTGTTATTTAGTGATTGAGCGATTGAAGGTCGCCAGTCCCAGAGGCTCCAATCACTCAATCACAAAATCGCACAATCACTCAATTCCATGTTTCATTCCGATCTGCTGAAATCCAAACGCATTCTCATCACTGGCGGAGGCACCGGGCTGGGCAAGGGTATGGCCGGGCGCTTCCTTGATCTCGGGGCTACCGTTTACATCTGCGGACGCCGGGAAGAAGTGCTCAAGGCCACGGCTTCGGAACTATCTGCCAAGGGGCCGCTCCATGTGCTCCCTTGCGATGTGCGCAGCCTTGATGCGGTCGAGCAGATGATCGGTTCCATCTGGAAGGATGGTCCGCTCGATATCCTGGTCAACAACGCGGCTGGAAATTTCATCTCCCGTACAGAGGATCTCTCTCCGCGGGCTTTCGAGTCGGTCATCAATATCGTTCTCATGGGCACGCTCAACTGCACCATGGCCTGCGGACGCCGGTGGCTCAAAGAAAAGCGGTCCGGGACGGTGCTGAGCATCTCCGCGACGTATGCGCCAGTGGGGTCGGCGTATGTTGTGCCGTCGGCGATTTCGAAGGCCGGAGTCGAGGCCCTCACCCGAAGCCTCGCTGTGGAGTGGGGGGACCGAGGCATTCGTATGAATGCGATCGCTCCGGGGCCGATCCCCACCCAGGGCGCATTTTCCCGCGTGCTGCCGCGTCCGGAACTAGAGAAGTTCGCGCTTGAGCGGCATCCGCTTCATCGCTTTGGAACCGTTGAAGAACTAACGAATCTTGCGGCGTTTCTGGTGAGCGATGGCTCCGGGTATATCAACGGCGAAGTCATCCGCATGGATGGGGGCGAATTTCTGCAAGGGGCAGGAGAGTTCAGCGCGTTGGGGCGCATGTTGAAAGAGGAGGATTGGCAGGCATTGAAGCCTCGCAAAACAGGACCGTCGAAGCTGTAAAAACCTTACGTTCGCAAGGGCCTCGACGAATGTTAGCGCTGCTCGTTTTTCGGCATCACGATTGCTTTGAGCAGGAGGTTCACGAGGCTCAGCAGGATTGCTCCGACAAATGCGGCGAAGAAGCTGCGCACCTGAAATCCGGGGGATAGAAGGGCAGAAGCGAGTTCCAGCATGAGTGCGTTGATGACGAACCAGAAGAGCCCAAGGGTGATCAGCGTAAGAGGAAATGTAATGATCTTGAGCAGCAACCCGATCGTCGCATTGATGAACCCGATCACGAGTGCCGCCACAAGCGCCGATGCTGCCCCTCGCACGGAAATTCCAATGCCAAGCTGAGCCACGATCCATACCGCCAGCGCGCTCAGCACCCAATTCAAAAGCAGCCGCATAGCGAGTCCGTCCTGCTTATCACAATATAGCGCAAGGCGTTGAGATGTTGTTTTCCCGCTCGAGGATATCGCCCTTTTTGCTTGCTGAAGAAACGCGATACGATGCCGAGTCCCTAAAGGGGCATTGATGGCCGCACGGTCAACGGTAATCGCTAAAGCGATACCTGAGATTGCTGACAAACTCCCTTGGTTGCCTTCGTGCCTAAAGGCGACATTCATTCTGCGCCAGTTACGGCATCGCTGAAGCGATGCCCTGATACGAAGCAGAGTTTATCAGCAGTCTGCGGTATCGCTAAAGCGATACCCTGATACAAGACTGAGTGTTTCAGCAAAATGTCTGGCTGACACTTGCCTTAGCCTTGTTTATTGATCTGTCCCGGGGTCACAACAAAAATTCATAGCGCATTCGCGGTTGAGGCGGGCGCATACGGTACACTACGCAATTCGCTTCTAAGGAGGAAGAACAATGCCAGACGCCGCACTCAGCGGTTCAGAATTCAAAAAGCAATTGCGCGCCGGACAGCCCAAGATGGGGTTGTTCCTGAATGCGCACAGCCCTACCGTGGCCGAACAACTCGCACACAGCGGGTACGATTGGCTGCTCGTCGACACGCAGCACGGTCCGATGGGCTACGAGCGACTTTCTGCTATGCTCAGCGGCATCGCGAACGGTGGTGCCAAGTCTCTTGTTCGTGTCGGCGGGTACGATGACCGGCCTGGCATTCAGCAGGCGCTTGATATGGGTGCTGACGGCGTACTCGTCCCGTATATCAATACCGCGGAAGAGGCGCGACAGGCTGTGAGTTGCACGAAGTATCCGACGGTTGGTACGCGGTCGGTCTACTTCCCCCAGCGCAGCATGAATCGGGCGGGACTGCTCGGCTATGCGGGCAATTGGAACAACGAGAGCATCGTCGCGCTGCAGGTCGAGACCGCATCGTGCATCGACAACATTGCGGAGATCGCCGCCGTTCCCGGCGTTGACATCTTGTTCCTTGGGCAGAACGATCTGTGCATGTCGATGGGGCTGTACAACAAGTATGAGTTCCCACATATGTATACGTCGCCGGAACTCGATGCCGCGACGAAGAAGTTGATCGAGCACGCGCGCAAGAACAATGTCATTCTCGGACTGTTTTTGTTTGGCACGTCGCGGGTCGGCGAGTTTCTGGAGAAGGGATTCACCTTCATCAGCATCGGCAATGACCTGCATCACGTACTGACGCAAGCTGGAGCGTACGTCGCGGACATGGAAAACATCGCCAAAGAAAAAGGCAAGTCGTGGAACCGCCGAACAACCGCGCTGTTCTAGGCAGGCTCTGAGATCCGAGACATCTGCGGGTGCCCCATCCTAAATCGCGCAGTTTGCGATTTTAGGGTGGGGATTTCGATTCTTGCTGGCGTTTCTCTGAAGTCCGCGGTGAATTAGAATTGCATCCCGTGATCCTCACCGAAATCGAAACCCGCGTGCTCGGCTCGTTGATCGAAAAGGACATCACGACGCCGGACTACTATCCTCTATCGCTCAATGCCCTGGTCAATGCCTGCAATCAAAAGAACAACCGCGAGCCGGTGATGACGCTTGACGAGGCTGCGGTCCGCGAGGCGCTGAGCACGCTGCAGGAAAAGCGGCTGGCAGGCCCGGCCAGCGGCGCTGACAGCCGAGTGACAAAATATGAGCATCGGTTGCAAGAGGCGTTCAACTTTGACCGGCGTGAGATTGCGATCGTCTGCGTTCTTCTGTTGCGCGGGGCGCAGACGCCGGGAGAACTCCGCGGGCGCACCGACCGCATGTATCACTTCGAAGCGCTGGAAGATGTTGTTTCAACACTCGATCGCCTGGCCCACCGTGAGCCTCCACTGTCAGCGGTGCTTCCTCGTCAACCTGGGACAAAAGAATCGCGGTACATGCACTTGTTCTCGGGAGAGGCTCCGGCGGTGGCTGATGTGGAGCGGGCGCCTACGGCCGCAACGGCTAGCGGAGGATCGACGGCAGAGCGTGTCAGCAAGCTGGAAGACGAGGTTTCAGCCCTGCGCGCTGAACTCGCCGAGGTTCAGCAACAGCTCGCAGCTTTCCGTAAGCAGTTCGAATGACTGCGCCGATCATGATCGAGGACTACGATGCGCGCTGGCCCCAGCTTTTCGAAATTCTACGGACTCGAATCGGTGCAGTTTTGGGGTCCCTCGCGGCAGCCATTGAGCATATAGGAAGCACCGCGGTTCCTGGTCTTGCCGCTAAGCCGATCATCGATATCGATGTGCTGCTCCAATCCCAAGCGGATCTTCAACGTGCAATCGAACGGTTGGCCACTGTAGGTTACGAGCATCAGGGGGACCTTGGCGTTGCTGGCCGTGAAGCCTTTCGCGCACCGGCTGACGTGTTTCCGCATCACCTATATGTGTGTGCACCTGATTCGAGCGAATACGGCAGGCATATTGCATTTCGGAATCACCTGCGCTGCAATTCTGAGGATGCGCATGCCTACGAGCGTTTGAAGAAGTCTTTGGCAGACCGGCTTGGAAACGACCGTGACGGCTACACCCTGGCCAAGACCGATTTCATTGAGGCAACTTTGCGGCGGGTGGAGCGAGTTCGTCCGGAACATTTTCGGCAGGGCACCCGTATCATCTCTTAGACGGAGGTCTCGTTCATGTTCACCTTCCTGCTCTGGTGCATCCTGTTTATCCTGTGCTGGCCTCTGGCGTTGCTGGCCCTTGTCGTGTATCCGCTCGTCTGGCTGCTGTTGCTCCCGTTCCGCATTGTCGGTGTGGCGGTTCACGGAGTGCTGGAAGTGATTTATCTTGCGATCACGCTGCCGTTTCGGCTGCTCGCGGCACCATTTCGAATTTAGGACCTTCGTGACACGGGATGCCGTGGAAGACTGCTACGAAACACAGTGCCTTTCCGTAACGGAGTCTATGAGGTAGCTATCTTTCGCCCCTTTCGGGCCTTGGTCAATTCGCATTGTCTTCCCACGCCTTACGCCGTGGGCTGCATTCTTACGCCGCTTCGCGGCTTGGCCGCGTTGGTCTATTACCCTTTCTCAAACCAAGCTAGCTCCCGGCATTGTGTGCCGTGCTTCCTTCCCTATTCCGCTGCTGTGACTTGTGCACAATTTGTCCCAGATGTTGCGGCTCCAGTTGAGTTGTGTAAGAGCCACCTTGGTCTAGCCTGGTCCAATCCTTATGCGCTAAAACTCTGCATAACCTTTCCCGGAGTAGTGCGTCCATTCCGGAGGAGGATTCCGTGTATACCGCGAAGCGTGCTATCCCTCTCTCGGTCCTTCTTGTGGTCGCGTCGCTGGCTGCGCTCGGGCAGAACGCGCCGCGTACTACAGCACAATCGGTTCGTGGCCACTTTGCATCCGTCAATCAACGCATCTTGACGATGGCCAAGGATTTCCCGGAAGACAAATACGACTTCAAGCTGAAACCGGAAATGCGCACCTTTGGCGCGGTGATCGTGCACATCGCTTCGGGGGATGTATACGCGGCGAAGGCAGGCCGTGGAGAGAACGTTAATTGGGACGAGCTTGATCCCAAAGATTACCCAAACAAATCTGCGATAGTGGCTCTCATGGAGAAATCGATCGCCGATGCACAGGCGACACTAAAATCTGTCCCTGATGCGGCTTTGTCAAAGTCGATCGAGCCCTGGATCAGCGTGATCGAGCATTCGGCTGAACACTACGGGCTGCTTGTCGCCTACTATCGTGCGAATGGCCTGGTACCGCCGGAGTCGCGACCGAAGAAGTAGTTAGTGGGCTCCGGGTGTCTGAAACCGTTGCGCGATGTCCTCGCACGCCGGGGACGTATTTCGTTTTAGTGGACTGTCGCAGTGAATTCACGGGTAGGGATCCTTCGACTCCGCAACCGCTTCGCTACGCAAAGCAGTTGCTCCGCTCAGGATGACAACTCTTCAAGTTTGGTGACAGTAGTGCTGTCTCAATGACAAGCCACTAACTGGTGTAATCTCATAGGACGCCACCCTTACAGGAGGCCTCATGCGTCGTCGAGAATTCCTCGTTCGATCAGCCACTGCCGCGGGAGCGGTCTGGCTCTCTTCGCAATCCATCTTCAAGGCAATCGCGGATCAAACGCTTCCGCGGAAGTTCGCGGCTACGGACACGGTCACGCTCGGGAGCACCGGGATTAAGACTAGCCGTCTCGCGATGGGCACCGGCACTGTCGGCTTCGATCATCATTCGCATCAGACCGCGCTCGGAGTGAAGGGGCTTTCTGATCTTCTGCTGAACGGACACGACCGCGGCCTGCGTTTCTTCGATGCCGCTGATTCCTATGGAAGCCATCCGCATGTAGCCGAGGCCCTCAAGCACGTGAAACGCGATCAGGTCACGGTGCTCACCAAGAGCTGGGCTCGCGATGCGGCCGGCATGCGCGCCGATCTTGACCGCTTCCGGCGCGAGCTTGGCACCGACTATCTCGACATTTGCCTGATGCACTGCGTCACAGAGGGCGACTGGACCGATCGCTTCCGCGGCGCCATGGATGTGCTTTCCGAGGCCAAGCAGAAAGGCATTATCCGCACGCATGGATGTTCGTGTCATTCGATTGAGGCGCTGCGTGCGGCGGCAAAATCTCCGTGGGTGGAGATCGATCTGGCTCGAATCAATCCCATTGGGTCTCACATGGACACAGATCCGGCGACAGTCGTTAGCGTCTTGAAAGAAATGAAGTCTGCCGGGAAAGCGGTTATCGGAATGAAAATCCTGGGGCAAGGCGACTTGAGCAATCGTCAGGACGAGGCCATCAAGTACGCGTTATCGCTTGGCATACTTGACGCGTTCACGATTGGTGCGGAAAGCAAGCAGCAGCAGGAGGACCTGATTCGAAGAATCAGTAGAGCATAAGATGGGCGTGTTCCGAGGCAACGTACCTCAGCGGGTAAGGCCCGATCAATGCGTGTAGCCGATAGGGCGGCCTCTTTTCTTTCGCCCCTTCAGGGCTTGTTGTGTCCCACCGACTACCCACGGCTTACGCCGTGGGCTGCACTCTTTCGCCGCTTCGCGGCTGTGTTCTCCTAGCACTTGCTCCGTTGGACTAAGAGTCGGTTCTCACGCGCACGCCTAGCCACGGCCTTGCACCTCTCTAGCTCTCCATCACCTTCAATGCCGGACTGACAATCAGCCGCGCGTCGGTAGCATTCTGGACATCTTCCGGCTTCAGACCCGGAGCAATCTCTTCGAGCACAAGTCCGTCTTTCGTGACGCGGATGTAGGCCATCTCGGTTGCAATCGTGTCGACCACTCGCACTCCTGTGAGCGGTAGTGTGCACTCTTTCAAGATCTTCGGAGCACCCTCTTTCGTTGTGTGCTCCATCGCGACCACGACTCGTCTTGCCCCGGCGACGAGGTCCATGGCGCCGCCCATGCCTTTGACCATTTTGCCGGGGATCATCCAGTTCGCGATGCTTCCGGTCTCGTCGACTTCCATTGCGCCGAGCACGCTGAGATCGATGTGTCCGCCGCGAATCATGGCAAACGAGTCGGCGCTCGAGAAGTAAGACGTTCCGGGCATCTCGCTGACCGTCTCTTTTCCGGCGTTGATCAGATCCGGATCCTCGGTTCCTTCGACCGGATAAGGACCAATGCCCAGCATGCCGTTCTCGGACTGCAGGGTGACGGTCATTCCCGGAGGCACATGATTTGCAATCAACGTGGGCATGCCGATGCCAAGGTTCACGTAAAATCCATCGCGCAATTCGCGGGCGATGCGTTTGACGATGCGTTCGCGCTTATCGGTGTCTTTCCCAACTTTGTTCATGATCTTCTCTGTTTGCCATCCTGAGCGAACGCAGTCGAAGGATCCCCACCCGCGCTCAACTCGTTTGCGCAAGTGAGATCTGTTCGAGCGCCTGCTTCAAGCCCCGGAGATCAAACTGAATCGCGCTTTTCTTCGCGTAAAAAATCGGTCCGAGAAACAGATAACGCAAACGCAATGTAAACTCTGCCACACAGACCAGCAGCGATCCGCCGGTTGTGGGCATAACGCGGAAGTTCCACGATGCTGTTTTGAAAAACCGTGCGTTTCCGTCGGCGCTGGTCAATGCGACCGTACAGCCCTCTACGGGATATCGGCTTTTGTGATGCGATAGGACATTCGTCCCGCTTTCACTTCGTTGGTACCTTCTCCATACCCTAGTGTCTGAAACTCCATTCCGACGCCCTGCGGAGCTTGGGAAATCTGGCGGACCGCTGCAACTCCTCGATCCCACTTCGGAACGTTTTACAGATTCCCCAGAAAAGCCCATATCTCTTCGGGTGTTTTGTGGATCACTATGCTGGACTCGAGGCGCATCTGTGTTCACATCGCTTTCCGTACGGTTCTGCGCTCGATCCGCCGTTCGTACAACTCACCATGAAAAATTCGGTGCACGTAGATCGAAGGAGTATGGATTGCATCTCCATCCAGCTCTCCGACTTCTACCAGATGCTCGACTTCCGCAATCGTGATTTTGGCCGCGCTTGCCATCATAGGATTAAAGTTCCGCGCGGTCTTCCGATAAATCAAGTTTCCAGCCCGATCGCCTTTCCATGCTTTTACGAGGGCGAAATCGGCCTTGAGTCCGCGCTCCATCACATAGGGTCGGCCATCGAAGTCGCGCGTCTCTTTCCCTTCGGCCACTATTGTTCCTACTCCAGTCGGGGTATAGAAGGCCGGAATCCCCGCGCCGCCAGCGCGAATTCGTTCGGAAAAAGTTCCTTGCGGAACTAACTCCAGCTTAATCTTTCCGTTCAGGACCATGTCTTCGAGCAGTTTGTTCTCGCCAACATAAGTCCCGATGTGATGGACGATCTGTCCGGCCGCCAACAAGAGCCCGTTTCCCACACCATCAATGCCGACGTTGTTGCTGATCGTATGCAGATTCTTTGTGCCCTTGCGCACCAAGGCACGAATCAGGTTTTCCGGCATTCCGCAAAGGCCGAAGCCGCCGATCATGATCGTTGCGCCATCAAAAACGTCGTGGAGGGCCTCATCCGCATTCGCTACGACTTTGTTCATCGCGTGAGAATTCTAAATGAATTTCACCACAGAGACACAGGGACACAGAGAAATGCGCGATCAGGCAGGCAAAACGTGATTATTGCCGAATCTGAAATTGGTGACGATCATTTGACATTCTGGAGACAGTCGGGCGCATCCCAATTCCCGCCGCATGCGTCCAATCCAGCAAGAAGCAAGTGAATGGAACGTTAGACACGTTGTTGGCTCTGTCTTCATTAAGGGGAAGAAACGCAGAGCACACGGAAGCGAAACTGCTCCGTGTAATGCGGCAGCCCGGTTGCAAGCCCGGGCCGATGAGAGAAGGTCATGTCCCCACTTGCGGAATTCGACCAGCGGTTGGAACAGATGATCCGCGAGTTCGCGTTGCGGATCGCGGTGCCGCGGTGGACTGAGTTTGACACGTTGTGGGAAGCTGCGATCCGAGTGTGCGACCGGTATGAATTGGGGAAGGGCGTGCGATCAAGCCTTGTCGCGAATGAAGCTGGCATCGAGAATAAGGAGCGCATTTGATCTTCACCACGGAGGCCACAGGGGACCACAGAGGAATCAACTGATAGGACATGTCCGTAAATGGGCCAGGTCCAAGTGAGCTTTAACGGCACGGCTTGAAGCCGTGCCCTTCCCAAACCAAGTTGTACGGCCGGTTCTAGTTCGCGTGCCAGTACATTTGCCAGCCTAGATACCGCACTCCTGCTTCGTGCACTGCGCCTGCAGTGCTGGAGAAGTTGGCGGCTACGTGGTGTTCGAAACCGTTTTCGCAGATGTAGTGGAGAAGCTTTTGCAGTTGCGGGATTTGCACCACGCCCACTCCGCCGAAAGTGTTTAGCGAATCGCTCGTGAATTCTCCCTGGCCGACGTAACCGCGCATCACGCCTGAGGTATCGTCGGTCGAGAAACGCGCATAGCTCATCGCTCCAGGCTTTACCCGTCCCACGACTGTTCCGAACGTATTCTCTTTGCCAACTGTGCCTGCGATGATTTCCTGGAAGTCCATGCGGATGTCCTGAAAAAAATGCTTCGGCAGGTTGCTGCAGTGGAAGCAGACGGCTTTGTTCGGATCATCGCCGTAGTTGTTGTTCCAGTCCAGCAACGCGCTCGGTGTCTCCGAGGCAAGCGCAAGAGCGTGCATGCTGAGCGTGCCACAGACATCGACTTCGCAGGCTGCAGGCAGCAGTTTGTTGCTCATCATGCTCATGATGGTGCATGGCACGACGCCGAAGTATTCTTCCATCGACGTCCAGCACTGCACGGCGCTGACTTGCAGGTCGGTCTGTTTCATCCACTCGTCGACGACGTAGCCGAGTTTGGCCATCTTCATCAACGCGGCATCCGGGACACCTTGCGTGCTGGCGTATTTCTTGATTTCCGCGAGTTTTCCCTGCACGCCTGCATTGTCGTCTTTGGTTTTGCCGATGCGGCCGAAGACTTCCGACAGATCGAGTGTCTCGACGGAGATGCCGTTGTTCTCAAGCATCTTCTCGCTGTAGCGGACTGTGTTGAAAGCCGTCGGACGCGCGCCGATGCTGCCGATGCGCAGATTGCGGAATCCATTCACGATGCGGCATACCGCGCCGAACCAGGCTAAGTCGTTCTGAAAATCCTGCGAATCGGGGGCAACCGTGTGAAGACGCGTTAGCGAATAAGGAATTCCGTACTGGCGAAGGTTGTTGCAAGCGGACATCTTGCCGCAGAAGCTGTCGCGGCGATGAAGAATCGTCATCTTCGAGGCGTCGTCGGGCGTGGCTTGAATGAGTACTGGAACATCCAAACGGGCAAGGCGCAATGTGTCGGCGATGGCGCGCTCGTCACCGAAGTTAGGGAGCGAGACGATCACTCCATCGATCTTGTCGGCGTTCTTCTTGAAAAGGGCGGCGCAGCGCTTGGCTTCTTCGTGTGTTTCGACGGCACCGTGTTTGCTATCTTCCGGGCCAAGGACGATGGAATCCATACCGGCTTTCGCCAGCGCCTGGATCATTTCTTCACGTCCTGACTTCGCCAACTGATCGGGAAAGAAGCCGCGGTTCCCGATGATCACACCCATGGTCATTTTCTTCTGAGACATATCAGTATTTTTCATCCTTCAAGTGCAATTAAGAACTTTTCGACATTCGCTTGCGTTCCTGCGCCGGGGAGAAGCGCAATGAGTACACCAATCCCAGAACCAGCAGGAATCCGCCCCACCAAACGTTTGCGTGCAGATCATAGAGCGCGACTTTGTTAGCAGGAGGATTCGCGATCTCGTAGATGCCCGTGATGAAAATCAGCAGCCCATTCACGCCGAGGCAGATTCCCGTGAAGAACCAGATCGAGAGATGACTTCCGGATTTCATGTGTCGCTCCTACCAGAAAATGATCTGCAAAATTACAAAGATTGCGGCCACAACCACAGCCCAGAAAATCGGGCTGTGAAACCACGATACGTGTTCGGTTTTTGGGATGGGCGTCAGGCCGTAGACCACATCTTTCAGTTCAGAATCAGGCTTTGGTTTTGTCATGTAGCTGACGACGATGGTCACGATCATGCAAATCAAGCACGACCATAATGCGCGAAACATGTTCTGCGCCTGGTCTTGCGCGTCCATGGAGAGAGCCACGTAGCGCACAGCGTTGGGATCAATCTTGACCCAGGTGTACATGCCGACCGAAGAGAGCGTCCCTGCAAGCAAGCCGGTCCATCCGCCCGCGGGAGAGGCGCGCTTCCACAGCATGCCTAGAATCACGGTGCCGAACAGGGGCGCGATGAAGAAGCTGAAGAGTGCCTGCACGTAGTCCATGATGGACTGCGCCTGCATTACGAGGTACGCCGTGCCAATGCTGATGATGACGCCTATGACGGTGACCCATCGCCCCATCTTGACTTTGAAATCGTCGGTTACCTTGGGATTGATCAGCGTCGCGTAGATGTCATACGTCCAGACTGTGGTGAAGGCGCTGACGTTGCCTGCCATGCCCGACATGAATCCCGCGATTAGCGCGGTGATACCTAAGCCCAGCAGACCGGGGCCGCAGTAGCGGGCAAGCATTAGAGGCAAGACTTCATCGTAGCCGTGCAAGCCTTGGGCCTGTCCAGCGGCAGACCATGCCTGGTCTGCCGGGACCAACCGCAGCAGGTGTCCTTGGGGATCGCGGAGGAGGGCTAATCCCAAGAGACCCGGCAGGATGACGATGAACGGGACGCACATCTTGAAGGCGGCGCCGATGATGGGCGCGAGTTCGGCTGACCGCAAATCCTTCGCAGACAGGACGCGCTGGACGACGAGGAAGTCTGTGGTCCAGTAGCCCATTGCGATAACGGCGCCAAGTCCGAAGACGATGCCGGCCCAGTTGATGCCCATCGGGTTGGAGCCGAAACTGCCCAACGTCGACCAGAGATGGGTGTAGGAACCTGGATTGGCGACATGCTGTTCGGTCAGGTTTTGCAGAATCTTGGCCTGCAGTCCAGTCCAGCCGCCCGCTTCAATCAGACCAAGAATTGGAATGAGCAAAGCGCCGGCCCAGATGAGGAAGAACTGCAGCACTTCGTTAAAGATTGCCGAGCGCAATCCGCCGAGAGCGACGTAGGCGGCAACGGTCAAAGAGGAGACCAAAATGCTGAAATTGAGATCCCATCCGAGGACGACCCGCATCACGACGGCCATCGCGTACATGTTGATGCCGCTCATCAAAACGGTCATGAACGCAAACGAAATCGAGGAAATCGCTTGCGCACCTTTTCCGAAGCGCAGCTTGAGATAGCCCGGGACAGAATGCGTCTTGCAGACGTAATAAAACGGCATCATCACCAGTGCGAGGAAGAGCATGGAGGGGATGGCGCCGATCCAGTACCAGTGGGCGGCAAGGATGCCGTATTTGTAGGAGTTGCCCGCCCAGCCCATCAGTTCGAGCGAGCCGAGGTTCGCGGAGAGGAAGGCCAATCCGGCGACCCAGGCGGTCATCTCGCGTCCGGCCATGAAGAAATCTTCACCGGTATTAGCTTGTCCTTTCAGGTACAAGCCAATGCCCAGCACAAGGGCAAAGTAGAAAACGATGATGGCGAGATCGACTGCCGAGAGGTGGACGAGGGTACTGGAACTGAGAAGCAGCAGAGCAAGGTTCATTTTGTCTTGACCTGTCCGTAATAGGCGTTGCTACCGTGCTTGCGCAAAAAATGTTTGTCGTGCAGTTCGCGGGCCAGCGGAGGAGATTCCGCGTTGATCGACAGAGTGTGTGTGGCCATACGCGCGACGTACTCCAGAATGACAGCGTTATGCGCGGCCGCGGCGGGGTTCGGTCCCCAACAGAAAGGAGCGTGGCCGGCGACCAGCACTGCAGGAACGGAATCGGGATCGAGTTTTGCGAACGTTCGGCAGATGACCTTGCCGGTTTCGAGTTCGTACTCGCCAGTAATCTCGGAGTTCGCCAGGCGCGGGGTTACTGGAACAGGTCCGTGAAAGTAGTCGGCGTGGGTGGTTCCAAAGCACGGAATTGGCGTTTCGGCCTGAGCCCATGCGGTGGCGTACTCGGAGTGGGTGTGAGCTACCCCGCCGATATTGGGAAACTGTCGGTAAAGCTCGAGGTGAGTGGGGAGATCAGAAGAGGGTCGCAGCTTGGTGTCAACGATGGTCCCCTCTAGATCGCAAACCACCATGTGCTCCGGCTTCAGCTCTTCGTAGGGGACGCCGCTGGGTTTGATGGCGACAAGGCCTTCATTACGGTCGATACCACTGGCGTTGCCGAAGGTGTAGACCACCAGGCCGCGGCGAACGAGTTCGAGGTTGGCGTCCAGCACCTCTTCACGGAGCGTCTTCAGCAACATGGGTTAAGACTGGGACCGATTGAAAATTGGGATAGCCCTTGATGTTAGCGTAAACGTTTACGCAACGGAACATTAAATTGAATGGGCGGGTTTGTCAAAGAGGTCCGCGTTACGGCGGCTGAGGCCGCGTTCAGCGCGGGGCGGTATGCCTGAAGGAATACCCTGATACGAAGCTTCCCTGGCCAGCTTTGGTGGATCGTGCCCTTATGCCCAGCTGCGTAGGCCGATTACGCCCCAATAGCCGAGGTAGGCGGTGGCGATCAGCAGAGCTAACGAGACAATTCGGGAGAATCGTCTTACGCCAGATCGAACTCCTTCCTCAGAGTTTCGCAAGGCGACGACCACGCTGGCGATCGAAGCCACCCCGAAAAGCAGTGTCGACAAGAACACGGTCAGTGACCAGCCGGTGAAATTGCCCATACGTTGGATGAAATCGTCTCCACTGACGATCACCGCTCCAACCATTGTGATCAGGCTCAATACAGCGATGAGAGGCCAGAAGCGCATTGCGCGCTCCGCAGGACGGCGGCGGCGCCTGCTGATTCCTCCGAGCAGCCAGAATGGGGCATAGATCAGGATGGCGAGCATCGAGATCGTAACGAACACGACCGCGAGTATTTCGGTGAGCGCCAGCCATGTCGGGACTCTCTTCATGACGGCCCCGAAGCGCTCTACGAAGCGGCCCTCGTCGTTGGGAGTCAATAAAGCCAGGCTGGCGATGGGCTCCGCAGGATCTTTCTCGGATACATGGCGAAATTGAGCCCCCGCGACGGGAATGAACGTGTCATTCCAATCGTGAAGATTGGCGACAAGCAATTTGCCGTCGTTGAAGCGAATCCAGATAAGGCTGGTAAGGCGGTCGAGGAAGTGAACCATTTGAACCCGAGGAGAGTCGAGCTCATACCAGCCGGCGTAGTCGGCGGCGTTCGCGGGCAAGGGCGCGGCTGGCGGGATGACGGGCTTGGGCAGCTTGTTGGTAATGTAAGCGCGGATCGCCCTGCCGATCTTGTCGAAGGCATCGCCATTTCCGGTGTTGATGCTGTAGAAATATCCGACACCGTAGTCTGGCATGTACGACATGTCGGTCAGTCCTCCTTCGACGCCGCCGTCGTGCCCGTGGTAGACGAAGCCGTCTTGCACCGTCACATAGTTGCTGAGCCCGTATCCAGCTTTTAGGCCGTCTTTTGCGGCCCAGGTGGTGGCGGGCACTTCCATGCGATCAATGTCGACCGCGGGAACAATTTGCTTTCCGGCGACGGCTCCGCGGTTCAGATAGAACTGAACATAGGCGGCCATGTCATTGGCAGAGGCGTTGATCGATCCAGCGGCGCGCATCAGGATGTTCCAGTACACAAAGGGAGTTTTTCCGTCATCGTGATAGAGCGTAGTAGCGGTGCCTCCGGGAGGCGGGAAGTACGTGGCCGTCTTCATTCCGATGGGGAGAAAAAGATTCTGCTGGACGAAGTCTTCGACTCGTTGACCGGTCAGCTTTTCGACGACATAGGCAGCGGCGGGAGGTCCGGAGTTGCAATACGCCATGCGCGTTCCCGGAGGCCAGCGGGAGGTGCGCGAGTGATGGTCGTAGTCGAGGCCCTGGAGCGTGGTCATCGTGGGCGGGGCATCTTTGGCATACTCGCGCAAGTGGATGTCGTCCCAACCGGTGGTGTGCTCCAGCAGATGAACGACGCGGACGGGATCGGTGGACTCCCAACGATTCTCGAACCAGAGTTCCGGCGCAAGTTTGTGAACAGGATCATCCAGCGCGAGCTTTCCCTGATCTGCAAGCATCAGGATTGAGAGTGAGGTGAATGCTTTCGAAGTGGAGCCGATGCGGAAGAGAGTGTCTGCCGTCGTTGGCCGATTCGACGCGACATCGGCCAAGCCGAGGCCCGTGACCCACTCTGGCCCGTCTTTGTGAACGATCGCGATTGAGACTCCGGGCGTGTGCGTGTCCTTAAGAATCTTTTCAATTTGCTGGCGGAGTTCGTCGATCGATTGAGCGGGCTTGTCTTTTTCTTCTTTCGGCTTGTCGGCGGCAAAGCAGATGGACATCAGTAGCGGGAAGAGGACAACCGAGATGATCCGTTTCACAGGCCTGATCCTCCGTGGAGGGTAAGCTGGACGCAGCGAATCATCTTACGACTGCTGAGCTAAATCTGGTAGTCGAGATCGTCGACCAAGTTCTGCACGGAGGGGTGGATGGGTTCTGCCGTATGTTCGGCGCCTTCGAGCTGAGCTACTCGCTCTCGGAGCTTGCTGACTTCGTTGGCGACGGATGCCAGCGCCTCGGACAAGGGATCGGCGATCTGCTTGGGGTCGGTAATCACCACGCGCTTGCCCTCGCGGAACACAATGTGTCCGGGAACGCCGACAACCGTGGACTCGGCGGGAACGTTGCGAAGCACAACCGAACCAGCGCCAATGCGGCAGTTCTTGCCGACGACGATGTTACCCAGAATCTTTGCACCGCCTCCGACAACGACATTGTCTTCAAGCGTGGGATGGCGCTTGCCGTGTTCTTTGCCTGTGCCGCCGAGAGTGACTCCCTGATAAAGAGTCACGTCGTCACCGACGATCGACGTTTCCCCTATGACAACGCCCATGCCGTGATCGATAAAGAGACGACGTCCGAGTTTTGCGCCGGGATGGATTTCAATTCCCGTCAGAAGACGGGCCACCTGCGACAGCCATCTTCCGATCAAAAAGAATCCGCGGTTCCAGAACCAGTGAGTGATGCGGTAGAACCAGACCGCGTGGAGTCCCGAATAGCAAAGCACGACTTCTAACCGCGACTTGGCCGCAGGATCGTGCTCCATCACATTGGTAATATCTTCTCGGACTAGAGCAAGGAAGTGCGGCATGGGCTCTGGTGTCAGGCCGGAAGCGTGGCGGTTGGAATCTGCATTGCCTTCTCGCGCAACTCCTGGAACAGGATACTGCTCAAATAACGCTCCCCGAACGACGGAATAATCACGACGATGAGCTTGCCGCCATTTTCGGGCCGCCTTGCCACCTGCAAAGCAGCAACGACTGCGGCTCCCGAGGAGATGCCGACGAAGAGCCCCTCTTCGTGCGGAAGACGTCGCGCCATGTTGATGGCTTCATCGTTAGTAACGGTGATGACTTCGTCGATGTATTCGCGGCGCAGAATACTGGGAATAAATCCGGCACCGATACCCTGAATCTTGTGCGGAGACGGCTTGCCACCGGAAAGGACTGCACTATCGACGGGCTCGACGGCAATCGCCTTAAATGATGGTTTCTTCGGCTTGATGTATTCGCAGACGCCAGTGATCGTGCCGCCGGTACCGACTCCGGAAATGAGGATGTCAGCGCGGCCATCGGTATCGTTCCAGATTTCGGGGCCGGTCGTCTCCAGGTGAATCTTGGGGTTGGCCGGATTATCGAACTGCTGCAGTATGTAGCCATCGGGGATGCTGGCGAGAATTTCTTTGGCTTTAAGAATGGCTCCAGTCATGCCACGCGGGCCGGGAGTGAGAACGACCTCAGCGCCGAACGCGAGCAGCAGTACGCGGCGCTCCACGCTCATCGTGTCGGGCATGACGATGATCAACTTGTAGCCTTTTACGGCGGCGACGAAGGCTAGGCCGATGCCAGTGTTTCCGCTGGTCGGTTCAATCAGCACGGTCTTGCCCGGCTTGATCTTGCCGGCGCGCTCGGCGTCTTCGATCATGCTGACGCCGATGCGGTCTTTAACGCTGGAGAGCGGATTCTGGCTCTCGAGTTTCGCCACAACTTCTGCAACACATCCTTGGGTCACGCGGTTGAGCCGCACCAACGGCGTGTGCCCGATCAGTTCGGTGACATCCTTTGCGATCTTCATGTCTTTCTGCCTCGTTGAACCTCTAGCTCCTCAAGATGGTCGGCTTCAATACTAGCAAGACAGGGCCTGCAGACGCCTGCCTGCACCCGATTGGATCGCGACGCCGCCGAAATCGATTCGGGCTAATTCTTTAGCAGCTTTTGAGAGTGTGTTTTCTTACCGCTGAGGTCGCCAAGAACGGCCGCAGAGATCGCCGAGCAAAACTTGCTTGGAGTCGGTTCAGAGAGGGTCGGTCATACGGTTGTTACAAAGGCAGCACTACGGCTTCATCGATGAGCCAAGCCAAAGCCAACCGCAGTGGCGGAAGAGCCTATGTTTACGAACGAAACAATGCGTTCGAGTTTGTGGTGGCCGGTTTTGTGGCAGAAATAGCCGAGGGCGATCGTGCCGGCGGTTTCTGCAGCGAAGTTTGCGGCTAGCCCGGGAGTGGAGCGTCCAACCACACGAACGATCGGGTCCAGTTCGTGACCTCCGTTTTCGAGATTCAAGCGAGTGACGGCGAAGTCAGCGCCATTGACTGCCGCTACCGCCACAAACAGGATGCGGTTCTCTCTGTCGAGGAACCTGTGGGTCTCGTAGGTGGGCTGTGGTGCGATTAGTGATGATGTCGGCTCGATGGAGCGGCTGGGTGCATCGGGAGCCGGACCCTGTGCGAAAGCAATCGGGCAGATAGCGGCCAAGATCGCGCCCAACATTTTGGAAACGCCTGAGATTTTGCGTAGGGTCATAAGTGCTTGCCCCGCAGGTGGAAACACTGGTTGTAGGCGCAATCGGAAAGCCGTCTGCCGAACATCGAAAATGTCGGTAACAGCCCGATAATCAGAAGCTTACATTTTACGCGCCTGTTGAAATCGAGTAGGTAGTGC
Organism: Candidatus Sulfotelmatobacter sp.; assembly: GCA_035264195.1. Taxonomy (GTDB): domain Bacteria; phylum Acidobacteriota; class Terriglobia; order Terriglobales; family Acidobacteriaceae; genus Sulfotelmatobacter. Next base: position 41,615 of record DATFQQ010000192.1, read on the forward strand.
ATTGTTTTGCAGCCTTCGGCCGAAGAATTTGCTCTAGCCTCATTTCTTGTAAACGACTCCCCCCTTCATCACGAAGCCGACGTTTTCGAGTGTAGACACATCCTGCAACGGATCGCCGGGGACGGCGATCACGTCGGCGAAATATCCAGGCTCCAAAGATCCGATCTCCTTTTCCCAGCTCAGCAATTTCGCGCCGTTTAGCAGGTCGGCTTTCAGAACCGCTTCCGGAGACATACCGTACTTGACCATCAGCAGGAACTCGCGTGCCTGGGTTCCGTGCGGAAAGGGCCCTACGTCGGAACCGGCCGCCATCGGCACTCCGGCGGCGACCTGCTTCTTGAATTCCTGGGCCTTCAGGTCGAGCATCTGATGAAGAAATGCGCCTTGTTGTGGAGTGGCCGCATGCTCGGCGAAGTATTCGAAGATGGTGAATGTTGGAACCGCAAAAATCTGCTTCTCTTTCATTAACCGCATGGTTTCATCGCTGAGTTGATCGGCATGGTCAACGGAGACGACTCCTGCCTGGGCGGCATAGAGCGTACCGGGCTCTCCAGTGGCGTGAACGGCCACATGCTTGCCTAGACGCGCTGCTTCTTTCACGGCCGCCTCGAGTTGGGGCTCAGTGTATTGATAAGGCGTGGCGAGTTTACCGTTTTGGATGGAATCCGCCCCTGTTTCATAAATCTTGATGAAATCGGCGCCTTCTTTGAACTGCTGACGCAGAACTGCTACAAGTTCGTCGGCGTTGTTGGCGTAGTCGGCGTTCGGCAGGACGTGCTGCGCTGGATTGTAGTTGATAGCGTCTTCGTGTCCGCCGAGGATGTTGATGGCATTGCCGCTAATGCGCAGGCGGGGACCAGGAATCTCACCCTTGTTGATTGCGTCGCGAACCGCGGTATCGGCAGAGCCAGCGCCTTCTGTGCCCATGTCGCGCTCGGCGGTGAATCCCGCCATCAAGTCGTCGCGGGCGGCGAGTGTTGCCATGATCGTGCGTTGCGGCACGGACTCCTGGACCGTCTGAAGATCTTCCGCTCCGGGGTGCAGAAAGAGGTGGATGTGGGCGTCGATTAAACCCGGCATTAAAGTGCGATCTCCAAGGTCGATCACTTCCGCACCGCTGGGATGCTTCACTGATGAACCTACTTCTACGATCCGATCGCCTTGAATAAGAACCTCGCCGGGCTTCACTAACTTGCCTGCTTTGACGTCGAGCAGACGAGCGGCGTGGAGCACGATGGGATGCGCTGCGGCTTGAGACTGGCTGATGGCGTTTACGACCAGGAAGAATGCGCAGAGAAACACCACGAGGACGAGGCTTCGCTTTTGCATATGGCCCGCGATGGTAACACCTGGTAAATGCCCGTTTCCAGAGCGGACGTGGTGGGTCTGTGATCCTAATCACTTAAGCTCGTAGAGCAAGTCACACCCGAGTCCAGTCGAATCAGAGACACTGTGTTTGCCGCTTATGAACGACTTTGGGGTTCTAAACAGCCGCAAACGCGCCGTGATCGCTCTGGTCCATTCGTTTGTCTTCCTGGGAGTTGCTCTTCGTGGATTTGTCTCGCCGAAGGCGGGCGTCATTTCAGGCTCGGGGGTGACGGGTGATTTTGTTCTGATTGGCATTTACCTCGTCGTTGCGACGATTCTTGCCTGGCTGGTAACGATATCCCGTTGCCTGCGCGAGCGTGTCTATTTTGCTTTGTGTGCCAGCAGCGCGACGTTTGGCCTTCTGCGATCTGTTTTCGGTGATACAACGCTGCCTGTCGCGCAGTACATGCGGGTGATCATGCTGAGTTCTGCCGTAGCCGTGGGCTTTTTGATCCTTCGAACTTTTTCTCCGCCCATTCGTGCAGAGTCTATTTCCGACTAACTAAACACTGACAAAACAACCGCCCGGGGCGATCCCGGGCGGCTTATCACAGGAGGTTGGGCGAGGCCTATCCTCGACCGAGTTCTATGACAGGAAGAACTCTTTGGTCAACGTAGCCCAATCTTCGTTGGGCAGATGCGCCGAGACGTCGTCGACCGCGACGCCGCCATCTTGCGCCAGGGCTGCAGACATCGCGATTGGCATTCGTTTGCGGAGGCGCAGAGCCGAGTCTTCCGTCCACATACGGGCTAGTGCTCCGCCGAGCAGGTTGCGGAAGTTGATCTTGGAATCGGGAGCCTGGACGGTGACGAGCCAGCCTTCCCCGTAGGGGTCTCTGCGAGCCAGCTCGGGATCCCTCACGACAGCTTCGTTGACGTCGCTCACCGTGCCCTCGATCGGCGAAACCATATCGACCGACTTGCCATCTCGGAAGATCGTCCAAATCTTCTGGCCCTGGCGAACCCAGCGCCCGCGCTGGGGCAGCGAGATGCTATCGATCCTGCCGATCAGCTTGGAAGCGAAATCGTCCATACCGACGCGAACTAACTCGCGGCTCTCGCTAAGAGCCCAGGTGTGTCCACCGTGATAGCGAACGTTTTCTGGAACCTGGAATCCCGCCACAACGTTCGGGACAACATGTGAAGGAACCTCACGGAGAACAGATGGAACTGTCGACTGCTTCGCCAACTGCTTCTGACTGCGGACGTAATCAATCGCTAAGAAGATCGCGAATGTTAGCAATACCATGATGACTGTCATAACCCACCTCGCCCGGAGTGCCTCTTTCACTTCCTGGTCACTCACGCTTTTTGTTAAGGCAAACGCCGTGCCAATCCGTGGGCGGTGCTCGACGGCATTCGAGGTGCGTTTGGATCTTATGAAATGGGAATGGTTTAGAGGCAAGAGTCGAGCGCGCATGGTTCGACACTGCGGAGAAGTACCGCACGCTCTAGCGATGAAGACTGCAACAGGAAAAATGCAACAGGGCGGCTGCTACAGCAGATCTGTGGTAACAATCCTCTGCAAATGAATAGCTTACGTCGTGGGGGACCGCATGATGCAATCCGCATCATGGCCATGATGTGAAACGCAACGTGTCCGAGACTAATACAAATAGTGGACTGCAAATGTGTATTGACTGGCGTCACGAAGAAGGGTGACAGCCGTCACCGCTAAGAAATTGTTAATTGTTGAAACTCTTAGCTGTCTGAAGCTGCTGAATTTCGCGACAGCCTCTGATCTGATGAGGTAAGCAGCTTGTGGCGCGCGCCGTTCGACGCGTCGGTGATTACGCAGGTAATCATCCCTACTTTCCTTATTCAGCTCAGGCGTCGGTCGAAAGGATTTCCGGAGGGCTTTCATGTCCGTCCGGACTAATCATGCATGAGCAAAGCACTCTTATACGATTCCACGCTCTGTATCGGCTGCAAGCAGTGCGAACAGGCTTGCGCCACTCAGAACAAACTGGACTACGACGATGCGATTGCAGCACAGGAATATCAATCCGCACAAAAGTTGACCTGCATCGTTACCCGTGGAGACAAGTTCATGCGTCGTCTCTGCATGAACTGTGAGGATCCGTCGTGTGCATCAGTCTGCCCGGTCGGCGCACTGAAGAAGACCGCCTTGGGGCCAGTCACCTACGATCCCTCGAAATGTATGGGATGTCGGTACTGCATGGTGGCATGCCCGTTCAGCGTGCCAAAGTACGAATGGGCAAAACTCTTCCCCAAAGTGCAGAAGTGCGTCATGTGTCCGGATCGGGTGGCACAGGGGAAGCCTACAGCATGCGCGGAGGCTTGCCCGACAGGCGCCACCAAATTCGGCGAACGGGAAGAACTGATCGCGGAGGCGCAAAAACGCGTCCACGACAACCCGGGCAATTATGTGAATCACATCTACGGCCTCGAGGAAGTCGGTGGGACGTCAGTACTCCTGCTCTCGGCCGTTCCGTTTGAAACATTCGGATACCGCACTGACATTTCTAAAGATCCACTGCCCATGCTGACGTACCGCGTGCTTTCTCATATCCCAGATTTTGTTCCCCTCGGTGGAATGGCACTAGGGGGTCTTTGGTGGATTACGCACCGGCGTGAAGAAGTGGCACTCGCAGAAGGGCGCACGACAAGCGAGAAGAAGAACGGAGGAAAACAATAATGGCCCGCAGCACGATCTTTCGCCCTACTTTCTGGAAGCTGGTTTTCCTCTTTCTGATGGCGGCGGGGTTGTACGCGACATTTCTCCGCTTCACGCAGGGCCTTGGTGCGTCGACTCACCTGAGTGATCAATTTCCGTGGGGCATCTGGATTAGCTTCGATGTGTTGTGTGGTGTGATGCTGGCTGCCGGCGGCTTCACACTCACGGCGACCGTACACATACTGAACATCAAGCGGATGCATTCCATCATCCGGCCGACGATCCTGACGGCGTTCCTCGGATACGTGCTCGTCTGCGTCGCGCTCATGTATGACCTGGGCAAGCCGTACAACATCTGGCATCCACTGATCATGAGGAATCCTCACTCGGTGATGTTCGAGGTGGCGTATTGCGTGATGCTCTACACAACGGTGCTGGCGCTTGAGTTTTCGCCCATCGTGCTGGAGAGATTCAACCTGCAGAAACCTCTGAAGGTGGTGAAGAAGATTCTCATTCCGCTCGTGATTTGCGGAGTGATTCTGTCGACTTTGCACCAATCCTCGCTGGGAACACTTTACCTGATCATGCCGGAGAAACTGCATCCGTTCTGGTACAGCCCGCTGCTCCCGGTGTTTTTCTTCCTGTCGGCGATCGCCGTGGGTTTGGCGATGACGATCTTCGAGTCTTCGATGAGCGCCAAGCATTTTGGCCTGCAGCTGGAGTTGCCCGTCTTGCAGGAACTCGGGCGGGTTCTTGTGGTCGTTCTGGGTGTGTATGGCGTTTTGCGGCTGGAAGATTTGTGGAATCGCGGCGTTCTCAAACTGGCATTTCATCCCGGATACGAGAGCTCGTTGTTCTGGCTCGAGATTTCGCTGGCGATCATTATGCCGTTGATCTTGCTATCACAACCGCGAGTGCGAACCAGTCCCAAGGGACTCTACTTCTCGGCTGTGCTAGTGGTGCTCGGATTCATCACAAATCGCATGAACGTAAGCATCACGGGTTTCGAGGGATCGACCGGGGTGCGCTACTTCCCCAAGTGGAGCGAACTGGCGGTCACGGGAATGATCATCGGCGCTGGCTTCGCGCTCTTCGGGCTGGCGGTGAAATATCTGCCAATTTTCCCGAAGGAACAGCTTGCCCGTGAGCCCGTACCTGAGACAGCGGAAGTTGTCCCGGTGACATCGGGGGTGCTGGAGCATGCCGGAGACTGAGCCAAAACGGCTGCGTTGGCTGCGCATCAGGCAGACGCTGAGCCTGAAGCTGAACCTGCTGTTGCTCAGCGCAATGATAGTGATCTTTGCCCTGATGGGATACGTCAACGTTCGGGTACACCGGCAGCATCTGGAGCAGAACACGCTGCTGGTCGCCGAGCGCATCAGTGATGTGATCAAGCACGGCACAACGGAGTACATGCTCCGCAATGACCGCGAAGGATTGCATCGCTCAATCGAGACGATTGCTTCCGAGCCGGGGATTGAGAAGATCCGCATCTTCGATCAGGAGGGCCGGGTAACCTATACGACCTTGGCAGCGGAACAGAACCACGTCGTCGATAAAAGCGCGGAAGCCTGCTATGGATGCCACGCCCAATCTCAGCCGTTGACGCGCCTTAAACGGCCGGATCGATTCCGGATCTACAGGAACGGCAGTGGCAATCGTGTTCTTGGCGTCATCACGCCGATTGAGAATCAACCCGCATGCTCGAACGCCGCCTGTCACGCGCATCCGGCAGAGCAGCAAATTCTCGGGGTCCTCGACACAAATCTTTCCCTGGCGAAAGCCGATGTGCAATTGGCGGAAGGTACCCGCCGCATGATTGTGTACACTGCCTGCGCTCTGCTGTTGATTGCATTCCTGAGCTGGTTTTCCGTTTTGCGAGTTGTCGGAAAGCCGGTGAAGGCGTTAAAGCGTGGGACTGAACATCTGGCCGCTGGTCATTTGGGCTATCAGATCGAAGTTTCCTCGAAGGACGAGATCGGCGAACTGGCGCACTCATTCAACGACATGAGCAGCCAGCTCAAAAAAGAACACAACGAGAATGTGTCATGGACTCACACGCTTGAGCAGCGGGTAGAACAAAAAACTCGCGAGTTGAAACGGGCTCACGAGCACGCGCTGCACACTGAGAAGATGGCTTCCATCGGGAAGATGGCCGCCGTTCTCGCGCATGAGATTAACAATCCGCTATCAGGGATTCTAACGTACGCAAAACTTCTGCGGAAGTGGGTGGATCACGAAGACGGAGGGCAAAGCCGGCGGCGTGAAATCTGCGATTCGCTCGATCTCATTGCCGTCGAGAGCCGGCGGTGCGGCGATCTGGTGAAGAACCTGTTGACCTTCTCCCGCACGACACCCATGAACCTGCAGGCGACGAACCTGAATCAGGTCATGGATCGAGCGCTTCGCTTGATTCAGCATCAGCTTGATCTTGCAGGAATTCACGTCGAGCCGCATCTTGATGCGAACTTGCCGCAGGTTCTCTGTGATGGCGCACAAATCGAACAGGTGCTGGTCGCGCTGATGGTCAATGCAATGGACGCGATGCCTCAAGGCGGCAATCTGTGGCTGACGACGCGAGCAGATGCAGACAAAAGCACGGTTCAGGCGGTTGTGCGCGACGACGGCACTGGCATCTCGCCAGAAATCCTGCCGCGGCTGTTCGAACCATTTCTTACGACGAAGGAAACCGGGCGCGGTGTTGGCCTCGGCCTGGCCATCAGTCGAAGCATTCTGGAGCGCCACAACGGATCGATCGAAGTGCAATCGGAACTCGGGCGGGGCACGACTTTTACGGCCACGCTGCCTTTCGAAGCAGAGGCCGACAACCAAGCAAGAGAAGAAATGACCGCGACTGTCAGCGGGAGGTGATCATTCGTGGAAAACCAAGGGAAATTATTGATCGTCGATGATGAACTCAGTGTCCGCGACTCGCTCGGAAAATGGTTTCGCGAAGAAGGCTACGAAATTGGAACGGCGGAAAGCGCCAGCGACGCACTCACCCGCATGGCCGAGAGCAAATGGGACTTGGCACTGCTCGATATCAAGATGCGTGGGACCGACGGCATCGAATTGCAGCGGCGTCTGCACGAGATGGATCCGGACTTGATAGTCATCATGATGACGGGTTACGCATCGGTGGAAACGGCCGTAACCGCATTGAAGAACGGCGCGTACGACTATGTCAGCAAGCCTCTAGATCCGGATGAGATTGCACATCTGGTGAAGAAAGCGCTGGCGCATCGGCGCGCGGAAAAAGAGAATGCACAACTGCGTGAGACCGTTGCAGAGGCGACGCGGCCTGGCGATCTTGTCGGTCAGAGCCCCGCGATGCGAAAAGTGTATGACGCTGTCCAGACCGTCGGACCAACCGATGCGAACGTGTTGATCACGGGAGAGAGCGGCACGGGCAAGGAGCTCGTGGTACGCGCAATCCATGCGGCGAGCCTGAGGCGATTTCATCCACTGGTGGCGATTCACTGCGGCGCACTCACCGAGACCCTTCTCGAGAGCGAGCTTTTCGGACATGAAAAAGGAGCTTTTACTGGGGCGCAGTACCGAAAAAAGGGAAAGTTTGAAATCGCAGAAGGTGGGACAGTATTCCTGGATGAAATCGGCGATATCAGTCTGAAGACCCAGACCGATCTGCTGCGGGTATTGCAGGAGCGCGAGATTACGCGAGTCGGTGGGAATCAAGTCGTCAAGGTCGACTTTCGCTGTGTCGCGGCTACGAACAAAGACCTCGAGCAGATGATTGACGAGGGCACTTTCCGTCCCGATCTTTATTACCGGCTGAATGTCTTTCACATCGAATTGCCGCCTTTGCGCGAGCGTAAGCAAGATATTCCCCTGTTGGTCGAGCACTTCGTCCGCAAATTCAGTCTGGCGATGAACAAACAGATCACGCGGATTGCTCCCGCGGCGATGAACCAGTTGCAGCAGCAGCCGTGGATGGGAAATGTCCGCGAACTGGAGAATGCCATCGAGCGGGCGATGGTGGTGGCGCAAGAACCGGAGCTCCGAGAACAGGACTTTATCTTCAAGCAACAACAGTCGGGACCGGCACCGAGTGGAAAGAGCCTCGACGAGGTGGAGCGCGCGCACATTCTACGGGTCTTGGAAGAATGTGGCGGTAACCAGAGCCGGGCGGCCGACGTGCTCGACATTGACCGGGTGACGCTGCATCACAAACTGAAGCGGTATGGCTGGACGCGCTCTCCGGCCGCAATTAGGAACTAAACCCGTCGCAGGCTGCTTCAATGAACTTCGTTCATCTGCTTCCGGTCGGGACGATCAGCCATTCTCTCCTCGAGAACCTGCGCGCAGACCTTCCCAAGAGTCTGCGTATCGAGTGTGAGATTCACCCACTTAGTCTGGATCCGGCTCCGTCATATCACGCCGAACGCCAGCAGTTTCATTCTTCTGAACTCCTGCAGCGGATGCACCAACTGGTCCGAACGAAAGATTGGCGATTGCTGGCGATCACCGATGTGGATCTGTACATTCCGATCTTGAAGTACGTCTTCGGCGAAGCACAGATGGGCGGGTCATGCGCGATTGTTTCGATCTTTCGGTTGCGGCAGGGATTCTACGGATTACCGGAAGACGAACATCTACTGCAGAAACGCCTGCTAAAAGAGTCTTTGCACGAACTTGGACACACACTGCATTTGCGCCACTGCGAAGATTATCGCTGCGCGATGGCTTCCTCCCATGCCGTGGAATGGATCGACCTGCGGGAAAGTTCTTGGTGCGAGTCGTGCTGTGCCAAAGCCGAGGCGATGCTGTCCGCGAAGAGCGTATTGGCCGATCGGCGAATCTAGTTGGGGAATGAGACTGCAGGCTCCGCTGCATTCCGATATCATTCTGGCGCATCGTCAAGTGCTGAGGTGGGCATGACAAGACGCACGGCCCTTGTAACCGGCGCAAGCCGCGGCATTGGAAAAGCAATCGCGCTCGAATTGGCGCATAACGCCTATCGGGTGGCAGTGAACTATTTCGGCGATCCGGCAGCCATGGTCGAGGCTACGATGGCTGAGATTCGCGCGTTGCAATCGGACTGCCTGTGCATTGAAACCGACATTCGATCAAGCAAACAGGTCGCGGCCATGTTTGAGCAAGCGATGAAGGAATTCGGAAGGCTCGATCTGCTGGTGAACAACGCTGGTGTGCAGACGTTCAAGCCGCTGCTGGAAGTCACAGAAGACGAGTGGGACTTAGTTATCGATACGAACCTGAAGGGATGCTTCTTGTGTACGCAACAGGCCGGCCGATACATGAAAGATCACGGCGGCGGGTCGATCGTTAATCTCGGCTCGGGATGCAACAAGCTGGCGTTTCCGTCGCTGGTTGCGTATACCGCAAGCAAGGGCGGGATTGAAATGTTCACCAAAGAAGCTGCCGTGGAACTTGGCCGCTACGGGATCCGGGTGAACTGCATCGCTCCGGGATCAATTGAGTCGGAACGTACCCGCCTGGAAGATCCCGATTATGCTGGGACTTGGTCAAAGCTGACTCCGATGGGACGTGTCGGCACGGTGGCGGATATCGGCCCGACCATCGTCTTTCTGGCCAGTGAGGGTGCATCGTTTATCAGCGGGCAAACGATCGGAATTGACGGTGCGTTGTTTACTCAGGCGCAGTGGCCATACAAGAGGTAGATCTCCGCAACCTTTCCCGACTAACACCGCATACCGAGCGACGTTAGAATGGGACACCGACATCAACGCGACTCGAATTTGGAGGGCATAGTACACTCTTCGCCATGATGCTTCGACGGTTCCTCATAGCTACTGCTCTCGTCACTACGATCGGCGGAACGCTGGTCGCACAACAGAACACATCAACATCCGGAGTTCAACAGGAGCGCTTCGGAATGCGGGACGGGAGGCCCATCATCTTGTACACCTTGAAGAATTCTCACGGCGTCGAAGTTCGTGCCATGAACTATGGCGGCATCATTCAGTCGGTCCGCGTTCCGGACCGCGACGGCAAGTTTGCCGACGTTGTTCTTGGCCACGAGACGGCGGAGGGATACATGCCGAATCCGCCATACATCGGAGCGATCGTGGGGCGCTACGCGAACCGCATTGCGAATGGCACATTCACGCTCGATGGCAAGACTTACACCTTACCGAAAAACGATGGGCCGAATACTTTGCACGGCGGCACCACCCGGACCTTTGACAAGGTCGTTTGGGAGAGCCAGCCTCTTAAAGACAAAAATGGTGTGTCGTTTGAGTATCTGAGCAAAGATGGGGAAGAAGGCTTTCCGGGAAATCTGAAGGTGAAAGTTACGTATGTTCTGACGGACTCAAACGAACTTGTTATCGATTATGAGGCAACCACCGACAAAGCCACTCCGATCAACGTCAGCCAACACAGTTACTTCAATCTGAAGGGCGAGGGCAATGGCGACATTCTCGATCACGAAATCATGGTCAATGCCGACCGCTTCACTCCTGTCGACAAAAACCTGATCCCGACAGGCGAATTACGGTCGGTCAAGGGAACGCCGTTTGATTTCACCAAGTCGACCAAGATCGGGTCCAGGATCGAAGATAACTACGAACAACTCACACTTGGGCACGGATATGACCACAATTTCGTGCTCAACCGTAAGGGCGCCGGAATGACATTGGCGGCGCGGGTGTACGAACCTACTACTGGCCGCGTACTTGAAGTTTCGACGACGCAGCCAGCGGTGCAGTTCTACACGGGAAATTTCCTGGATGGCTCTGTTACCGGGAAGAGCGGCCACGTCTACAAACGACGTTACGGATTTTGCCTGGAAACACAGCACTATCCGGATTCACCGAATCATCCGGATTTTCCAAATGCGATTCTGAAGCCGGGAGAGAAGTTTCACCAGACGACGGCGTTTAAGTTCTCGACGAAGTAGTCAGGATTCAAGAACGTATGGCGGAGAGGTGCGAGGAGTCCCTGCCCGCAGCAATCCATTCTGGGGTAGGGATGCTTCGACTCCGCCGGAGTTCCGCTACGCTCCACTCCGGCTGCACTCAGCATGACACCGTTCTGGATGGTGATTATCTATTCTGCACGCAGCTCTTCGATGAGAGCCTTCTCGACTTTTCGCTGATGATCAGCGCTCAACTTTTTGCTTGCTGAAGTCAGGTAGAACGTGTCGATCGCCATCTGCCCTTCCGTGTCGATCAGGGCGATTTCAATGTTGCACTTCTGATGGGAGAGCGCTGAAGCGATGCGATGCAGGAGGCGCGGGCGATCCTGGGCGATTATCTGGACAATAGTCGTCGTAGTGGATGAGGAATCATCGAATTCGATCTTGGTCTCGACTTTGACTTTGGCAATTGCGCCCTTTTCCGAGCGCTGACGATCGCGGAGCATCTTGTCGAGATCGGCCTCGCCCAGCAGAACGCTGGTGACGCTTCTGCGGAAACGATCCCATTCGGAAAGATTCAATTCCAACGTGCGGAAGCGGTCGGTGAAGTAGAGAGTGTCGACAACCGTCCCCGACTGGTTCGAGAACGCATTCGCCTTGACAATGTTCATGCCCCAGGCAGCAAGCACACCTGCGAGTTTCGCAAATAGAGATGGTCGATCGGCGGTGACCAGAGTCAACTCGTACCAGTGGCGACCGCGCTTGAGTTCGACCTGTGCCGAATCGAAGGCCAATTGCTCGGCCATCTGCAAATGGCGCATGACTTCTTCGGCGGTATGGACTAGCAGGTAGCGCCGCGGAAATCCTTCGAGGAATGCCTTGAACTTGGCGCCCGTCACTGGAGCCAAGGAGCGCAGCCGTGCCAGTTTCTCGTCGTCGACGTCGGCGTGCACTCGTTGATCAGCGCTGCGGTTCAGATAATTCTCGGCAGCCATATACAGCTGCCAGACGTTTTCTGCTTTCCATGGCGTGAGGGCCTCCGGGTTGACAGCTTTGATGTCCGCGTAAGTAAGCAGGCAAAGCATCTTGAGACGCTCGGGCGTGCCCATTTTCTCTGCGAAAGCCGCAACCGTCGCGGGATCGAAAATATCTCGCCGCAACGTCGCGGAGAGCTCGAGATGATTTCCGATGAGGAATAAGACATCTGCGCGCTCTTTCGGATCGACATCGAGGCGGTCTAGGGCACGATTCGCAATATCGAGGCTAGCCTCGACGTGATTGCCATTGGCGACTCCCTTGCCAGTGTCGTGCAGCAGAAGAGTCAAGTAGAGAATTTCAGGATCTTCGAGCTCACTGAGTAGTTCGGCGTAGCGCTTGTCCCATTCCGATTGCGACTGCTTGAGACGATGAAGGCTCTCGATCGCGAGAAAGGAATGCTCGTCGACTGTGAAACGATGGTAGAAATCGCGCACGACGAGTGAGTCGATCAACTTCAACTCGGGCAGGAGCAGCGTGAGCAACCGCAGGGAATGCATTGCGCGCAGGGCGTCGGCAGCGTATGGCTGCAGCAAAGTCTCTTGCAGGTAAAGCCACAACTCAGCGCCTCGCGGAGGAGTCGCAGCCAGCGCCGGTAGCGCCTGTTCGATACGGTATTCCGTGGTTGCGCTCAGCTTTAGCCCGTGATGCGCCATGAAGTGGAACAGCCGCAGCAGAACTTCAGGATCCTGCAAAGCAGCGGGCTGCTGGAGAAAGATCAGGCCATCAACAACGGAGAAATCTGGGGTGGTCACCCGCGACCGCCAGCTTTGAACCTGTCGATAGAGTGCCGACCATGCCTCGGGGATTTCTTCGAGGAGTTGCGTCACCGTGCGCTGCACCGAGCGTGCATGGCCGAAGTAAATCCGCATCCAGTCGGCAGCAGAAAGTTCTTCGGCTTCCGGAGCGCCGATCTTTCGAGCCGCCGCGGCGTCTTGCGCCTCCCAACTCAGCGTGTTGTCGTCGCGTCCGTGGCGGAAGTGCAGGAAACAGCGGGCCGACATCAGGAAGTCAATGGCTGCCTCCAGTTGTTTGCGAACGGGAGGGCGCAGCGAGCTTGCTTCTGGCCAGTCATGTAGCTTGTCAATGGCGGAGATCAGAGCGAGCCAGTTGGCAACGTTGCAATCGCGAAGTCCGCCTGGAGCTTCCTTTACGTTCGGTT
>DATFQQ010000193.1:0-15518 GCA_035264195.1 Candidatus Sulfotelmatobacter sp.
CAATTTGTTGGAAGCCCGGGTGATAATCTGCTCCTATAATGATCATTGTCCGGCTCCTTTCTACCCGAGCCTTTTTGGTTGGTTAGCACCACCAAAGTTTAGTCGGGTGTAGGAGCCGGCGTTGTCATGGAATCAATTACACTCATTGTGCCCGCTGAGCGCACATCTTCTCCCGACTACTGCCCGGAAATTTTCAGCGGCCCCCCCTCTGCCCGATACACCACTTCGCCATCGAGCAACGTCATCAGGCACTTCATATCCTTAATCTGATCCGTGGGCACCGAATATAGATCCCGGTCCCAGACAGCGATGTCGGCTCGCTTCCCCACTTCGAGGGAGCCAATCTTGTTCTCAAGAAACATCTGCCGCGCACTCCAGGCAGTGTAGCTGCGTAGCGCGACGTGAATGTTGACCGCTTCTGCCATTCCAAACGGATTCGCTCCGTAAATCCCTTTGGCCGTCTGGCGGGCAACCGAAGCCCAGATCCCGTACCGCGCCGGAACCGGCGTCACGAAGTAGTCCGAGCCGCCCGACCAAAGAATCCCTCGCCGAAGCATCGTCTTCAGCGGGATCAGATTCTGGTTGCGTTTCGGACCATAATTGCCTGCGTAATTATCCCCAATCCACCACAGGAATTCAGCCTGCATCTCAGGGTATCCCGCGTCATATTTCTTCTGCAGTTCTGCAATCACGTCGAGCGCATGGGTGGTCGGCAGGTTGGCGTGGATAATGCTGTGTCGCAATCCCGGTATGGGGTGCTCCTTCTCGACCAGCGCGTACGTATCTACCACCCAATCCATCGCGCGATCTCCCACCGCGTGCGTTCCCACAGGCACTTTGTTCTCGTGGAAGAAGCGGACCATCTGCTGATAAATCTTGGGATCCGTTTGCGGGTACCCACGATTGCCCACACCTGCGCTCGTCACATCGGGAGTCGTCCCGTTCCGCAGCCAGTCGTCATAAACCCATCCGGTACGCGCGCCGCCGGATCCATCCATGAACATCTTCACGCCGCACGACAGCAGTCGGTCCTCGTAGGTCTCAGGAATCCGGCGAACGGCATTGACTTCTTTCAGCGCCTCTTTGGCTGACTCCATGCTCGATCCGGCAGACCAGAGCACACAGATGCGCTCTTTCAGCTTCCCTTCGTCGAGCAGCGACTTGTACGCGTCCCATTGAATCTGCTGGATCAGCGGGTCCTTGACCGCGGTTATGCCTTCACCGTGCAGAACCTCCTCAATATGCAGAATGCCATTGCGCATCTGCTCCGGAGTGATCGGCGGGACCAGTCGCGTCACCAACCGCATCGCCGATTCCTTCAGAACGCCTGTGGCATTACCTTGCGGATCCCGGTCAATAGTTCCCGCCTCTGGATCAGCCGTTGTAGCCGTAATTTGCGCCATTTTGAGCGCTATCGAATTTGCCGCTCCGTAGTGACCAGTGGTATGCACCAGCCACACCGGGTTATTCGGAGAAACAGCGTCGAGATCCGCAGTGGTGACGTAGCGATGTTCAACGAGTTTACCCTCGTCCCATCCGGCTCCGGTAACCCATTCACCGGGCTTGACCTGCGCGATTTTGCCCTTCACCCGGTCAACAATGACCTGGATCGAGGCCGCGTCCGAAAGTTGCACTCTGTACAGTTCGTTTACCCCACCATCAGCGATGTGCGCGTGTGTATCGATAAGTCCCGGAGTGGCTGTACGTCCCTGAAGATCTATGACCCGAAGACCCGGACCTTTGCCCGCAAACTCCAGAACTTCAGCATCACTGCCCACCTTCACGATCACTCCGTGCTGGATTGCGAGCGCCTGCGCCACCGAGTCGTTCGCATCAACGGTGAGAACGTGCCCATGAATGAGAACGAGGTCCGCGTGTGAATTTTGTGGAAACAGCCGCTGAGATCCTGCGAGAGTTAGCAGGAGAGCCCAAAATCCCCACCTGATCTTCCGAATCATTCTTGCGCCACTCTCCCTCCCGACAGTTCGTTTACAAAATCGAAGGCGCCTCCCCTCCGAGGCATCCGGCATCATGTCATGCAAGCTGCGGATTCGCAACCACTGCACTCGTGATAAGAAAGGAGCTACAAATTAACTTCGCCAGACAACCAAGGAGAGTCGGATAAGGGCGATGATTGGCGAAACATCCGGATTTCACTCATTGACTCGTTCACCCTTCGGGTCCAGAAGGAATGTCGCTCGAAGGTATTTCCCAATGCCCCGAATGTTGTACCCGGTTTAGTAAAGCATTCCATCGAACTGCGCGACCTTTCTGCCGAAAAGACTGCGCGCCTGGGAGATGAAATCCAGAAGCGGGCGCAAGAAATCGCTAAAGAGACTGGAACAGAAATCATCATCCACAGAGTAGAGCACGATCCCCCGGCTGTCGCTGCCCCCGGAGATACAGGAGAAGATCGAAGCAGCTGCTGCCCAGTTGGGACTGCAGACCATGCGCTTGCCGAGCGGCGCTGGTCACGATGCGCAGATGACGGCGAAGGTCGGTCCGATCGGGATGATCTTCGTACCCAGTGTGGACGGTATCAGCCATTCGCCGAAGGAGTTCACCCGCTGGCAGGATTGTGCGAATGGTGCCAATGTTCTCTTGCAGACGATCCTGCTGGTTGACGGTTTGTCAACGTAAGGATTTGCAGGCCAGTCTCTGTTTAAGGCGCTTTCCCTCCGATTGGAGTTGCGCACAGTCTATTCGGGATGACTGGTCAGCTACTCGGAAGCTATCAGTTGGCGAAAAATCCCTAGTTCACTCGTTGACCGGGGTTCGGCCACTCTCCAACCGTGTGAATTGCATGATTTCGACAGAGATTGACACCGCAGGGCGCTAGGAATAAGGTTTCGCTGGCAACATCAATTTGAAATTGAAAAAGCTCGCGACAATCGGAGGAGCTTCATGCGAAGGCCAGTACTGATTCTCGTGTTCTTGCTCGGTCTAGCCACCGAGTTCAGTGCTCAGACGCAGAATAGCGCATGGTCCAACTTAAATCGCTTGAAGGCCGGTCAGGGAATCGAAGTGATCGAATCCAGCATGAAGCGCCACGCCGGGGACTTTGTAGCTGTCACCGATGAATTGCTTACCCTGAAAGAAAAGGGTTCCGACGTCTCCATAAAGCGCGAGGGAGTGGTTCGCGTCTCGACATCCTCTGGCTCAAAGCGCGGTGAGCACGCCCTGATTGGCCTGGTAGTCGGTGGAGGCATCGGGGCAGCCATTGGCGCCGCATCTGGCTCGAGTACCGGTTTCTTGGGAGGGTCATCGCGTGGAATCGGCGCTCTAGTGGGCATCGTGATTGGCGCCCCAAGCGGGGCTGCGGTCGGCGCTGTGCTCCCTGCTCACGCAACCATCTACCGCGTCTCCGCTCCCGCCGACTCGCATTAGGCGACATCTAATTAAACGGATAAGAGACCCACACTGCCGATTGGTTGGCGAAATATCGCCATTACACTCAAAATGGCCCCGTTGCGTGCTATCGTCTGGGCATGCCTCGGGCAACGATTGTCGTTGAGGTGACCCATCCCGAAGAGATGGCTGCCTCTGAGGAGTGGTTTGCTAAGTGGACTCCTCACCTCACTTACCGGTCTGAGAATCAGGGTTGCGGTTGCTGCGTCAACATTTGGGACGTAGAGGCTTCCGACGAAACTCTCGCCACTCTTCCTGCAAACATCAAAGGACATTAATCGCACAGAAGTATTCTCGGGAAATCCATTCCGTATCAACTGGCGTAACATCGCCATTACACTCATCGTGACTAATGCGGTTTCTTCCCCGCAGGAAGCCCGCCCAAGAAAACGTTAAGGACGGACGATGGGTCTTTGGACACCTCAAGTTCGCGGTAGAGATCGCTGAATTTCAGTCCGACTCCCGCCATTATCTCTTTATCTGACAGAACGTGGTCGAGCAGCTTCTGCCAGTTTGCAACTTGACTATGTTCGAGCACCAATTTCAGCGCGATGTTTTCAAGGAACAGATATTCGGTCGCACGAAGGACTGCGGAGAGGCGCTTCTTTTCTTCATTTGTCATTGCGGCAAAGACAGTCTAACGCAGTGAGAACGGCCAACGCAGTATGCCCAACTGTTGCAAAATCGCCATTACGCTCAACATCCCACTTTGCGGCTCAAAAGCGTGTAATGGCCTGTTTACAACAGTTGACTTCGATTATCACGGCCTGACGAATCACGCAGTCGGATTCTGATTCTCATCCGCGACTCCCTTCTCAGCTAAAGGCTCCGGTTTCGCAATTGTTGAGGCGACTTTTTTCTGCTCGTCTGCGGAGAGAATGTTGTTCTTCGCCAAGGCTTTAATGAGGGGCAAAAGGAAAGCCTCGGGTACAAGCGGACCCTCACTCTGATCGAGGAGAGCAACATACTCAGAACGTGTAAAGATGCCCTTCGCGATCAACAACTCGGCCAAAGCTGTGATTTGCGCGTTGAGGGCAACCACCCGATCGTCAAGGACCCATGTAGTTGGCGTTATGATAGCAGCGCTTGTTTTCTGCTCAGTTAGTTCGGGTGTGATGCCGTGCTTTGACAAAAACTGTTGCACCCGTAATTCGGTCCCGTTCCGAAACCAACGGGGCGCTTTACGACAGGACGTGAGCAAGGCCAAAAGCAGATGTTGGGTGGCAATTGTAGTGTGTCCGAATTTCTGCTGCGCCGTTCCCGCGCCCGCTACGACTTCCTTCGCAGTGGGCGAGAGCGGAAGTTCTCGCTTCTCCGCGAGTGGTTTTCCTCGCCAAGTCGCAAGTTCATCTTTCAGGTCTTTTACGATATTTGGCTTCTCCGGCAAAAGGAGCTTGAAAAGTTGAGGATCTTCCAACAGCAGACCCTCTAAGATGTGCTCCGGCTCGATATACCCGGACCCGGCTTCGCGCGCGTAGTTTTCTTAAGATTTCGAATTCGCAGCGCTTTGACGAATATGTTGTCGATTGCTGGTACTCGAACCGGGGCGGTGGTGATAGCCACTAAACTCTGCGAATATTCGTGGTGATAGCCACTAAACTCTGCGAATATTCGTAGACTGAAGTGCTAAATGTCTCCCTGCCGAGGCTACTCCTTTGCGGCGTCGTACCTTTTGTAGTCCGTTGTTGGAAGTCGTTACATCACGGCTACTACTGTCGTTTGGTGGCTGCTTCTGCTTTACGGGCGATCAGCACGAAGCCTTTGGCTTTTGCATCTTGCGCGAGAGTCCTTAAATCCGTACGGCCAGCGGAGGCATGGCCAGCCTGGATCTCTGCCTGACCAAGGACAAGGCGGGCTTCGAACTCTGAAGGCACAGATCCAGCTTTGTGGGTTTCGATAACTAGTTGTTTAAGAGCGTCAGCCACACCCACTGCCTTGGCCGATGCGATTTCAGCTTCCGCCTCAACAATAGCAGCGGCGATCTGGTTGGCACGGCTGCCACCCTTGGAAGCGATTTTGACCGTGTCAGCGGAGATCTTCTGCGCTTCCTCTGTTCGGTGCTGAGCGAGGAGCGCACGGGTAAGTAGAACTTCGGCACCGGCCTGATTGTCAGGATCGTTGGCTTTGCGAAATTCTTCCATCGCAAGTCGCGATTGACGCTCCGCATCGCCGGGATGGCCGTCCTCCAGGTCAACTTCAGCTAATGCCATCCGGACGTCATGTACGAACTGGGTGGCACCTATTTTTTCAAGGACATTCAGAGCTTGCTCGTAGTTCTTCCGTGCGCTAGCAACTTCTCCCTGCTCCAACTGGATTAGACCGAGACTGCGGGTTGCAATGCCCATGGCTTGCTGGTCACCAGCGGTGGTCGCAATTTGCAGTGCCTCCTGGTAGTTACTCCGAGCTGCAGATAATTCTCCCATCTGATTCCGCAAATCGCCGCGATCGATTAAGATCGTCGTTAGGTCTCTTTGCTTTCCGGTTTTGCGGCTGATTCTTACGGCCTCGTCGTAGAGCGGCAACGCATCGCGCAAACTGCCCTCTGCAACAAGGACCAACGCAAGATTTTCAAGTTGCAGAGCAATTCCACTTTGCTCTCCGACTCGGCGTGCAATCTCCAAAGACTCCCGTAAGTGCTCCTTAGCGCCTTTGAAATCCCCTTGGCCGAACTCGATGCCGGCCAAATTCCCCAATACGGTGCCGGTCATGGCCCTATCGTCAACTTCACGGCAGAGTGTGAGCGCCTTTAGGTAATACTGTCGCGCACCATCGAGATCGTCTTGAGCGTGCAGCACTAGCGCAATGCCATTCAGTAATTTCGCCTGGTTAGAACGATTTCCCAATGCGCGCTGGATCTCTAGCGCCTGCTCGTAAGTCTTCTTAGCTTCTTCCAGCCTGCCCTGGTAGTAATAAGCCAGTCCGACCTGCTGAAGAACGCGAGCAGCGTGGTACCGGTCACCCACGGATTCGAAGATTTGCTGGGCTTCGGATAGGGTAGGTGCGACCTTTTCCTTCTGTCCCATTTCCATATAGGCACGCGCTTCGACGATTCTAGCCTGCGCAACTAGAACTCGTGCCCCAATGGCTTGCGCCTTCTGCACGGCTCGCTGAGCAGCTGCGGCCTGGCGCTTGAAGTCAGAAACGACATTGGCCGCCTGGCCCTCTGCGAGATCAATTCTAGGGTCGTTCCGTTCGGGCGCGGGCATCCTACGAAGGGACTCAATCGTGGCCAGGGCATCGGTTCCTTTAGCTGCGGCCGATTGGGTGCCCACCAGTTGCAACCCGTGATCAAGACTGTCGGGAAAGAAATTGAAAAGTGTTTGGCGGATCTCGATCGCCTTGTCCCACTGGTGAAGAGCTTCGTAGTAGCGTGCCTCCACAGTCAAACTCTGTTCGCGGGAAAGACTAGCGGAGAGGTCGAACGCCTTCTTAGCCTGTTCTTGCGACTGCTTGCTGTCGCCAAAAAATGCCCAAAGTTCCGATAGGGCAAGGTGAGCAAGGGCGAACTTCGGATCCGCGGCTACCGCTTTCTCCAGCGTGTCTCGTGCGCCTGCATAATCATAGAGCCTCTTTTGTTCGAGTCCTTCAGCGTACAACCGGGCTGCTCCAGAATTAGCCGGAAGTGACGACTGAGCTGTAACCGTGCTGCTGGATGCGGGAACTTCGACGCCCAGCTTCTCTCGCATCGCAGTTCCGGCACGCTCAATTAGTGCCGATAAATTGGCCTCGTCTCCGTCGACAGCGGCAACTGCGATGGTTTCGCCGAGGGCAGCATCCTGTAATCGCAAATCGAGGCGTATTAGCCCTTGACTTTCTCCCTTGTCGACGTAAGAACCGGCCACGACAAAATCGCTGCCCAGGTTGTTGTTGATCTTTCGTAGCGTTGCGGGACTGAACGAGTCCATCTCAGGTAGCGAAAGATTCAGACGTGTCTGCGCCACATCTTCAGCGGGAATGATTCGCAGTTTTCCTCCCGCGGACAATTCTGTGGTTAGCATTTCGGCGAATGCCGTGGAAAGCCATGCAGTCTCGGGGCGGCCGGACACGTTCTTGAAGCCAAGCACGGCTACTGAGCGGCGACCACTTGACCTTTGAGCAGCCAATTCCGCCTGTGCTTTCTCAGAGGCGCGGTGTTGCTCCCATTCCGAAAATCCGATCGCTGCGGCAAAGACCAGCATCACCGCTGCAATTGCGATCACCTCGGTCGTGTGTCTTCGTACAAATTTGGACGTGCGATACGCCAAAGTGCCGGGACGAGCTTGAACCGGTGCGTGGCTGAGGTGCCGATGGATCTCTTGTTCGAACTCCTCCACCGTTTGATAGCGCCGTTTTGGATCTTTTTGAAGCGCCTTCAGCAGAATGTTGTCAAGATCGCCGCGGAGGTTGCGTCGTAACTTGGCCGGCTCTCCCTCCCGAGTTCGGCTGATGTCCTTGGCGGTCTTCGTGATCGTCGTTCCATCGGGCAGTCTTTCCATCTCTACCCGATAAATTGCAGTGCTGGGAGATTCCGGCTCCTGGTCACAGATTGCCCGTTCGATTTCTGCGGGAGTACGCTGGGTTAGCCGATAAGGGCGATGTCCGGTAAGCAGTTCATAAAGCACAACGGCCAGCGAATAAACGTCCGTCGCAGGAGTTACGTTCTCTCCCCGCACCTGCTCGGGGCTCGCATATGCGGGCGTAAGATGGCGGGTTGTTGTTCGTGTGATTAACTCCCGCGACGGGTCCTGTGCATTCATCACCTTGGCGATCCCGAAGTCAAGCAGCCTCGGCGCTCCATCCTCAGTTACCAGTATGTTATTCGGCTTAAGATCGCGGTGAACGACATGGGATTTGTGAGCACAGCGCACGGCCTCACATACCGCGAAGAACAGACGTAAGCGCTGCTCGGTTACCAGTTTGTGCGCGTCGCAATATTCATCGATCGGACGTCCGTCCACATAATCCATCACTAGATACGGCAAGCCTTCTTCCGTGGTGCCACCATCGAGCAGTTTTACGATGTTCGGATGGTCGAGTTCGGCCAATGTCTGGCGCTCGGAACGAAAGCGTTTCAGCAATTCTGTATTGTCCAGGTCTGGGCGCAGGAGCTTGACGGCTACTTGCTTCCGGTATTCATCGTCTGCGCGAGAGGCCAGATAAACAGAAGCCATCCCCCCCAAACCGATCCGCTGCTGAAGGCGGTACACCCCGATGCGTCGGCCCAACATGGGATCTTCCGAATCCACCGAGGGTTGCGGCGACCCGGTGTGACACACCGACCGAAACATGTTGGACGTCCCTTGGTCGCCCTCAGCTTCCGCGAGCAGGGACTGTACTTCGGCCTGCAGGGATTCATCTCCACAGCAGGCGTTCTGCAATGCTTCAGAACGCAGGTCGGGCTCGCACTCAAGCACGACCCCGAAGACTTCCTTAATCTGCCGCCAACGTTCAGGGCTTAGTGGGCTTTGGGTTCCATCGCGAAACGGCTCCGGTTGCGGCTTTTGTGGTGTGCCGTCATCCATAAGAGAAGCCTTGGTTTTTTAATTGATCCCGGCGGCACCGAGGAAAAATCGCACGGCAAGGGATAGATTTCGGCCCCGTGGCGGCGAGTATACATCCCACTAGAGTGCGGGGGAAGGATGATTTTTGTCGTTCGAGATGATCTTATTTGTCCTCACTTCGCACGTATACCCAAAGAGGAGGTGGTGTATAGTGGCGCCAATTTCACACTGCGGATGGCTGATGCAATGAGCCAATCACCCATCGATGTGACGATGTTGCTAAAGGAAATCTCCAAGGGCAACCAGGACGCAATGTCTGCACTTGTCCCGATGGTATATGAAGAGTTACGCAGGCTAGCGGCGTACTATCTACGCCGGGAACGAAGCGACCACACTCTGCAGGCAACTGCCCTGGTTCACGAAGCTTATCTGCGGCTTGTCGACCAGCGTCATGTGGATTGGAAGAACCGCAACCACTTCTTCGGCGTAGCGGCTCAGTTGATGCGGCGGGTCCTGCTAATGCACGCCCGCGAGCATAATGCCGCGAAACGAGGCGGAGGGGCACAAAAGATCTCGCTTGATGAAACAGCTGTGTTTTCTCCAGCGCAAGCCGACGAACTGGTTTTCCTTGACGAACTGCTCACTCGCCTCGCCGCCCTCGATCAGCAGCAGGCGCGCATTGTGGAATTTCGTTTCTTTGCCGGACTATCCGTCCAGGAAACGGCCGAAGTCATGAACATCTCAACCACAACTGTCAAACGGGACTGGGCCATGGCGAAAGCGTGGCTCGCTCGAGAGATGAGCAAGCGGCGCGGACAAGCCGCGGCTTCGTAGTCAATCTTGCCGGATGCAAGTTCTTTGATCCCTTTTCTCTCGTTTTCGCACGTTATCCACTGAAGCTGGAGATATCAAATCAGAAGCCAGTCGGATTCGTGATGATTCACCAACGCCCATCAGCTAAGAACGTGTGGCAAAATTCGCAGCCGTTCAGTATCCATGCCGTTTTCCTGGGATTGTTGTTGCTGGCTTTGGCGGCATGTGGCGGAGGACTGTCGAGACGAAATACTTTCGTAAATACCGGATGTGGAAACGGTTGTTGTAATAGCAGTTGCTGCGGCAGCGGTTGCTCCACGCAGCCGGGCAGTTTCTTGAACCCCGTGAAGTACGTGGTTGGCAATCACCCACTTTCTATGGCGGTTGGCGACTTCAACGATGATGGCAAGCCAGATCTCGCTGTAGCCAACAGAAGCAGCGGCGATGTCAGCATTCTTCTCGGAAACGGCGACGGAACTTTTCAGCGGGCAACAAACTATGGGGTTGGTGCGGCCCCCGGCTTCGTCGCGACGGGAGATTTCAACGGAGATCATCGACTTGACCTAGCTGTTGCCGACGGAGGGGGTAACAGCATCGTCAGTATTCTTCTTGGAAACGGCGATGGAACTTTTCAGCAGTCAGTCTCTTACCATACCGGCGCGGAGGCGGACCACGTCGAGTGTGCCGACTTCAATGGCGATAACAAGCTCGATCTGCTCGTCTCCGCTGCAACAGGCGAAGTGGGTATTCTGCTGGGCAACGGTGATGGCAGCTTTCAGAGCTCGATTGTCACCTTGACGTCCGGAACCACTCCCTTCGTGGCCATTGGTGATTTCAATGGCGATCGGAGGTTGGACGTCGTTACAGCGACCGGAGCGCGAAACGGCGAATCGGACTCCGGGAACCTGATCATTCTATTAGGAAACGGGGATGGCACGTTTCAAGCGCACACCTCTGAAGGCCTGAATTTTTGGCCTCATCAATTGGTTGCTGCTGACCTTAACGGCGACGGAAAGCTCGACCTGGCTGCGTCTGTTCGCGAGAACATATTTGGTGGAGATATACGGGTCTTCGCAGGCAACGGCGATGGCACGTTTGGTACCTCGTCGCCGGTAAGGGGCGAATTTGCCAGCTTAGTGGCCGTGGCCGATATGAACCGCGATGGCAAGCTGGACCTCTTCGGACTGGAGTACATCGACCCGGAAAGTAATCCGATGGAAATCCAATGGATGTTTGGCAAGGGCGATGGAACTTTTCAGGATGCGATGTTCAACCCCTGTTCCCAGTCATCCGGCTGCATCCAGCTCTCTACCGAGCCCAGTTGGTTGACCGTTGCTGATCTAAATCAAGACGGACTTCCTGATCTTGTGGTGACGAACGTCTACGACAACAGCATCAGCATTTTCTTAGCGGTGCCATCAGTACCCATTCCGCTTTCCGGAGGAGAGATAGACGATTGGGAGCAAGGGCAGTGCCGTGAAGGGTATGAGCTAACAAAAGATATACATCCGGTCACGTTAACCGCCTTATGCCGATACTGGAGCTACGTCGGAAAGGAGACTGAACACAATGGGGCACGAGTCTAGGTCCACCGGACAGACAAGCCGGAATTCCGTTGTCAGGCAGAATTGTTGGTCCCTTTTCCCACGCTTTCGCACGTATTAGATGAACGCCGAATCCAACCCCAGTTAAGCGTAATTACGAAACCGGGAGAAGATGCTCGTGAAACGCATCACCTTATCGAATTGCCCTACGGCAACAATCCATCTCTCAATTTCAGGATTTGAGGCAATCAAGAGCTTTCGCCAACTGCGGCTTGGAGGTCTTTTCACATTGAAAACGGTAAATCCCGTGAATAGGATGCGTACCGGCTTGGGGCGACGAAGCATCCCTTTCTCAGTCAGTCGTAGCAGGACACTTTTCTTTCCCCGCAAGACTACATCCGTGCTCGGCTCGGCGTTGCCTTACACGCTCATTTCTCTGTACCCACAACTGCGAAGCCTTTGCGTTGAGAGGAGAGTCTTATGACCAAAGTTCAGTGTGCAATGCTCTTTCTGTTAGCTGTAGGATGTGCGGTCATAACCGCAAATGCATCTACTCCATCGAATGTGGTGAACGTCGACTGCAACCAGGGTCAGTCGGTAAACCTGGCCTTGGCCAAGTTAGATAAGCACACACCTACCACCGTATTGGTGAATGGAACGTGCACCGAATCGGTTCAGGTCATCGGCTTCGAAAACCTGACGCTGAAGGGTTTGCCCGGTGCGGCGTTGGTGCAGCCATCGACGAGTAGCAATGGGGCCCTCGTAATCCTATCTTCTCGCAGCGTGTTGGTGATCGGGTTTAGCGTGCAGGCCACCACTACGGTTTCGGCGATCGCCATTGGCCACGGCAGCAGCGACATCCTGCTCCGCGAGTTGAACATTACCGGAGGCAGTCAGGGGGTCACCGTTTTTGAAAACAGTCAGGTCTCGATCGCGTATGTTACTGCGCAGGCTCCGGGCTACAGCACCCTGGGTATTTATGACGCATCCGACGTACACCTCGAGCGTAGCAAATTCGAGGCCACGCCCGGTGCATCGTGGAATGTGGGCATCGCACTGGGAGCCTCTCATATCACCATGTACGACGTCACCATTACCAATATGACGGTCGGTATCGGTGCATATCAGGGCTCTATTGTCGACATGTGGTATTACGGCACGTACTACAAACAAGGAAATTCGACGGATATAACGATCCTCAATCCAGCAGGGACAAGCTTTAACGGCGTGCAGGTTGATGCGGGTGGGTCGCTCAACGTGGGCGCTCGACTCGTGATCAGCAAGGCCGGCCAGACGTGGGCCAGCACAACCGGAGGAGTGCTCTTGTCCAATGGTTCAACCATGAATGCCAGCGGCGGAAACCTGCTGTTTACAGGAAGCGTTGGCCAGGGAGTCGTTGCGACGAACAATTCACACGCGACTATCAGCGGGACAATTCAGGGGAGCGCACACGGCGGCCTGGTGGCGACGAACTTGTCGAGCATTGATGTGGCTACAACCTCTACGCTTTCGACGGTTGGCGCGAACAGTGTCGATCTGTTCTGCGACTCGAATTCATGGATCACTGGAACAGGGAACATCGCCGGCACACCGAAGACGCAATGCACAAATCTGCTCGCAACAGAGACGGTCGCCTTGCCTTGACCGAGATCGAGACGTCGCGACAGTTGACTGAGAGCACGTTTTCGCACTCGATTGCTGACGTCTTCCGGCAGCAGCGATCCATTCACGGACGCTTTCCAGTAATACTACGTCTGTTAAAGCCAATCTCGGTAAAAGGACACACCGATGAATTACCTACACATGCCACCGAAGAACTTGCTTGCCTTGCCGATACTGTTCGTTGTGTTTCTGGGCGTCACGCCCGACTCCGGGTATGCACAAGGAGTGGTCACCTCAAACAGGAACCCACTGCAAATCGCAACGTTGCATTGGTATGCCGCAAACCAGACCACGCAGCTTCAAACTGGAAAGTTTCCTTCCGGCATCGCCTTCGATGGCGCCAACATTTGGGTCGTGAACCATGGGGACAATACCGTTACCAAATTGCGGGCGAATGATGGAGAGAACCTCGGTACTTTTGCTGTCGGAACCGGGCCTTATGCCATTGCTTACGACGGTGCCAACGTCTGGGTTACTGATGCTGAAAGCAACGCGGTAACCAAGCTGCAAGCAAGCGATGGCGCAACTCTAGGGACTTTTGCGGTTGGAACCAACCCTTCTGCGATTGTTTTCGATGGTGACCACATCTGGACTGCCAACGCCGGAAGTAATACTCTTACCAAGCTCCGAGCGAGCGACGGCTCCATCCTTGGCACGTTCAATGTGGGCAACAATTCTCAAGGCTTAGCCTTCGATGGCAGAGACATCTGGATAGCGAACAGCGGTACGGTGAACTCACCCGGAACTACGGTTAGTAAAGTGTCCAGCAACGGAAAGGTCCTGGGCACCTTCACGGTGGGAAGTAGCCCGTTAGCGATGGCGTTTGATGGTGCCAATATCTGGGTTGCCAATAATGCCAGCAACACTGTCAGTAAAGTCCGAGTCGGTGATGGCGCCGTTCTCGGGGATTTCTCAGTTGGCAGCCTTCCAAACGGAATCGCATTTGATGGTGCGAACATCTGGGTTGCAAATTCCTCTAGCAACAATGTGAGTAAGGTCAGGGCGCTCGATGGCAAGCTCCTCGGTACCTTCACTGTGGGCTCTTTCCCCGTGAATGGGGTCGCATTCGACGGAGCAAATATTTGGGTTACAAACTTTTTCAGTAACAGCGTCTCGAAGATGTGATGCCAACGGGCACGTTCCCTTAGAAGCCGTGACTATTTTTGAGAGTGTATCCGGTTCTGCGGGTGTAGCTTCAGCCAGAGTTGTGTCATCACGTGGACGAGACCGTACAAATGCTCACTCAAGGAGGAATAGGCTATGTTGAAGCTGAAGAATGTATTGGTTGCTTTTCTCGCGTTTTCGGTGTTCATGGGCATACCTGCATTTTCCCAAGGGAACGGGAATGCGGGCTGCAAGAATGGCAAGTTCATTGGGTCCTATACCAGGCTAAGCACAGTTGCAGATATTTGGGGTGACGGGTCCAACGTCGAACACCAATTGGTCGCCCAACTCAACCTGCATAGTGATGGCACCGTAACTGAGGAGTTCGATGGGGCACCTGACACCATGCTGTCCTTCGGATTGAGCACGCCCGCTATTGGCAGTTGGATGTGCCGTAAAGACGGGATGTTGGTCGTCACGCAGATATTTGCCATTTACGTGCCAACAACGGATGCGATAAACCACCCGTCGACCGTCCCAAATCCCCCGCCCGTGGATCTTTTCCTATTTCAGCATAACAGGCTTACGTCTCTGTTTTTCGTAACCGATGCAAATACCTTGACGAGAATCGAGTCTAGGAACAGACGGTACGATGCGACGCAGGATCCGACAGACCCGAACGGCGGCGTCCTCCGACCTCTCAACACCGACGAAGTTGTGTACACAAGACTCGTGGCATCTGACGCAGATCTGCTTGCTCCATAAAAGGCACGTACCCTCTCGGCCTGGGGCGGCTGGCCAGAGCGTTCTCTCGCATGTCTTGACGCTAACGCATGCTCATTGCCTTTAACGGACCTGAGGCAAGACCTAGCCGATTTGATAACTGTTGAAAACAGCGTTTTCGCTCATGGACCCGATAATGAGTGTAATCAGGATGTTACGCCAATGATTCATTCCTTAAAAGCAGGGCAGGAATAATTCTCGGCAGAAACTGACCATCGGACTGGATCAGGGCGACCGCAACTTGTGGTACTGCGTGCTGGATGTAGCCGGGCGGATACAACTGGAACAGCGAGTACGGACGACGGCGAAAGCCTTGCAGGAAGTTTTCGGCGCCATGCCGCGCAGTCGAGTGGCACTGGAAATCGGGACGCATTCACCTTGGATCAGTCGCTTGTTAAGCGAGTTGGGGGACAGGCGCGGATACAGGTAGGCTCTCCCGTACCTTACGTCTCGCATCTTCTCGCGCAGAGTGCAAAAGTCCCTTGCGACGAGATTTCTCAGTTTTATCCGGCATGGGCTCACCATTTAAACGCAGATTTGGCCCTTTGGGTAAGGCGCAGGTCGGGCATTTTGAGTGAAACGACGAGTAGAGTCGAGAACAGGCGCACTGAAGTTAGCCTCCCGGTGGGTGTGTGACAAGGCTTTCGCCGTGTCCCCGCAATCCGGTTTGGCTTGATCCTGTTTCCTGTTCCCGCTCATCGAACCCGGACTGGCAGATTTCCCG
>DATFQQ010000194.1:0-2156 GCA_035264195.1 Candidatus Sulfotelmatobacter sp.
CAAGGGGCTCTCTTCGGGGCAGCTGAAGCCAGTCATCGCGCGCACGTTCCCTCTTGAACAGATCCAGGAAGCGACGCGCTTTCTCGAATCCAACGCTCAGATTGGCAAGGTAGTCGTCAATGTCTGATCAAGCGATTCCGAGAGACGTATTTATACCTGGTGCCCGCAGACGCGCGGCCGGCGGTAGTTAGCATCTCTAATTCTCTACCTCGCCAGCCATTCCAGTCTCCTTGGAGCGAAGCCGAGCTCGCGCTTTGCCTTTGCGTTGGAAGCGCCGCGCAATTGGGTGGCGTAGTAGACGGAATCGGGCCCGGCAATTTGTCGCGCTTCTTCCTCACTGATGCACGGCGGTTCCGGCGCTCCGACCGCCGCCGCAAATGCCGGAAGCCAAACCGACAGTTGCGACGGATTATCATCGACAATGTTGTAGATACCCGGAGCACATTTCAGCGACGCAACCGTCGCTGCGGCCGCGTCTTCCACGTGTGCCCACGACCACACCCCCTGGCCCGAACCCGCGATGGGATATTTGCGTTCCTGCACTTGGTTGGCGACCTCCCCGCCGGCTGTGAACCAGGTGCCCGGCCCGTAAAAGAATCCGTAGCGCAGTGCAACACCCTCGAGGTCCGGCGCATTCAGTACACGTTGCTCAGTTTCCAGATAAGTTTGAACGTTGGCGGAAACGGCAGGCGAGGCGCTGAGTGCAAGCGGGTCCGTCTCCGTCGCAAGTCCTAGACCAGGTGCGTAGAAGAATCCAGTGGATTGCACAAGGTAACGGCGCGCACCGGCAGCTTTCGCCGCGTTCTGAACATTGTGCCCACCTTCAAGTCTGAGTTTATGGTCTCGATCTGCAGCAGCGCGCATCTCCTCATGTGTGTAATGTTTTGGCAGGGACGTCAGCTCTTCGATAACAACTTCAGGCAGTAATCTCTGCATGGCCGATGTAACAGCCTGACCTTCCAGGGCATTCGCAACAACCCCCTCGGCACCGTACTCCTCGAGAGTTTTTAAGCCGCGCGCGGAACTTGTCATTCCGATTACGTCATGACCTGCAGCGACTAAAGCGGAAATCAACGGGCGCCCAATCACCCCTGTTGCTCCCGCTACGAATACTCTCATGTCTCAAGTTCTCCCTGGGCCGGCACCTCAATTCACAAAGAGAATACTGCTTTCAGTGTGGTTGAGAGCTTTCGACCGAGGCCCGATACTACGCCGCTTGAGATGGCCCCGGCCTATAGCTCTTGTTTACTTTTCGGTCGAGAAACTCATGCATCAATGACCCAATCCGATCCACTTCTTCTTCCAACGCGAAATGGCCCGTGTCGAGAAGATGGAGCTCTGCACCGGGAATATCTCTTTTATAGAGTTCAGCACCCTCCACCGTAAAGATTCCATCGTTTTTGCCCCAAGTGATCAGCGTGGGGGGCTGTTGTTTACGGAAATACTTCTGCCAATCGGCATAGACATCCAGATTCCTTTTTGCGTTGTAGAGGATTGAAAGTTGGATATCCTTGTTCCCCGGCCGGTCCTGATAGGCCTGGTCGATCACCCAATTGTCAGGGCTGATCTTCGACGGATCCCTGACACCATGCAGATAATGCCACTTGGTTCCTTCAATCGTCAGAAGCCAGTCGAGTAGAGGTTGAGCGTTCTTTTCGGTCCGATTTTCCCAATAGTCGAATAGCCCCTTTGCGAACTCCTTCTTTATGGCTTCAACATGGGCGTCCCCGTTTTGGACGATCAGAGCGGTCACTCGTTCGGGATGCATGACAGCTAACCGGAAGCCAACCGATGAACCTATGTCCGAGAGGTATAGCGCGTATGAAGAAAGATTCAGCTTTTCGGTGAACTTTTCGGTCACAGTCGCTAACCGTTCGAAGGAGTAGTCGAAATCGTTGACCGACGGTGCTGAGCTTTCGCCATATCCAGGGAAGTCCGGGGCAACGACATGATATTTGTCCGCAAGCATGGGAATCAGATTGCGGAACATATGAGAAGACGACGGAAAGCCATGCAAGAGCAGAACGGCGGGAGCATCCCGGGGACCGGCTTCGCGATAGAAGATTTCCAGCCCCTCCACGTTAAGCGTGCGATAGAAAACGGTCGGCGTAATCGTGTTCGACATCTAAACTCTCCTTTCGGCGCGTGAAGACTAC
>DATFQQ010000195.1:0-16907 GCA_035264195.1 Candidatus Sulfotelmatobacter sp.
CAATATTTCGCTGCCTTAGGCGCAATCGAATTTGGCCGCAGTGAAGAGGACTGCATCGGTTGCTACTGCGGCTACGAGAAGCTCGTCCACTACATCGAATTCGGAAGGCAGGAAGAAAAAGCAAAGTCCGGCGGCAAAGGACTGGTCGAGAAACCTGACGATCTCGACATTTTCAAGGAAGCCTACAAGCGGAAGAAATTTACTCCTGCGGTGTTTCAGAGTGGAACGACAGTTGGCGGATTCATCGGACTCGATGGAGGATCTACCTCGACCAAAGCCGTTCTGTTAGATGAGAACGGGGACATTCTCTGCAAGTCCTATCAGCTATCCAACGGCAATCCGATTCAAGACACCATCGAAATGTTCGAGAACCTGCGCGGGCAGGTGGAGAAGCAGAACGCAAAGCTGGAAGTACTAGGGGTCGCGACCACGGGGTACGCCAAAGACATTCTGAAGGACGTGTTGAACGCGGATGTGGCCCTTGTTGAGACTGTGGCACACACGGAATCGGCGTTGAAATTTTACGAGGACCCCCACGTCATCGTCGATGTCGGTGGGCAGGATATCAAGATTATCATTCTGCACAACGGGCGCGTAAAAGACTTCAAGTTGAACACGCAATGCTCGGCGGGCAACGGATATTTTCTGCAGTCGACCGCGGAAGGATTCGGACTGAGCGTCAATCAATACGCAGATCTCGCTTTCTCTGCTCAAGCGATGCCGGTGTTCGGCTATGGCTGCGCAGTGTTCATGCAATCGGACATCGTTAACTTCCAGCGCCAGGGCTGGCGCGCTGAAGAAATTCTTGCGGGGCTGGCGGCTGTGTTACCGAAGAATGTTTTCCTTTATGTGGCGAGCATTCCCAATCTTGCTGCACTGGGTTCGCGGTTTGTCCTGCAGGGAGGCACACAAAACAACCTCGCGGTGGTGAAGGCTGAGGTGGACTTTATCCAGAACAGTTTTCGTGCCACGGGCAAGCGCCCGGAAATTATCGTGCATGAACATTGCGGAGAATCAGGGGCAATAGGAGCCGCGCAGGAGTCTCTCCGGTTGTGGCGAAACGGACAGCAGACGACGTTTGTCGGACTCGATGCGGTCCGGAAAATCGAATATCGCACGACACGCAACGAAGATACGCGCTGCCATTTCTGTAAGAACGACTGCCTGCGAACTTTCATCGATATACGTACTCAGCCCAAGAACGACCTAAGCTTCGTACCTATTCAGAAGGTCACCAAGGTTCCACTGATGCACGGCGAGCAGCGGCTGATCATCGCCACCTGCGAAAAGGGCACCGTGGAAGATGTCAACGACATGAAGGAGATCAAGGCGGGACTGGATTCGATTCGCGCGCAGCATCCGAATTTTGTCGACTATGCTTCGAAGGAAGTATTTCGGCCGACCAACGCGAAGAGTGTGGCGGATCCCCTCCCCAATAAGGGTTGGGCCGGCTGGAAAAGAGGAGACAAAGAACGCCGCGCTCTCATGGAGAAGCGCAGCAAGCTCCGCATCGGCATTCCACGTGTCCTGAATATCTACACGTATGCACCACTGTTTAACGCTTATTTCGAGAGCCTTGGCGTTCAACCGGAGAACATCATTTATTCCGATTACACCAGTTCAGAGCTCTATCGCGCTGGAGCCAGCCGCGGTGCGATCGACCCGTGCTTCCCCGCGAAGATTGGTATTTCCCACGTTTACAACCTGATTCAAGAGAAGCACCGCAAGAAGCCGCTCGACGCGATTTTCTTCCCAATGTATGACGTACTGCACTCATCTCTCGTCAAGATCGTGGGGACCAACGCGTGCCCGACAGTTACGGCAACTCCGGAAACGGTGAAGGCCGCATTTACCAAGGAGAACGATGTCTTCGCAGAGCACAATGTCAAATACATCGATCCGGTTTTGAATTTTGCCGACCGGAAGCTCTTCGCCCATCAGATGCTGCAGGCTTGGGAGCCAGTGCTCGGACTGTCGCTCGAAGAGAACGATCGGGCTGTCGAGTCAGGATTTGCGGCACTGAAGGAATATGAAGCCGGGATTCGCCGGCGCGCTCGCCAGGTTCTCGATCAACTGGAGCGCGAGGATCGCATCGGTATCGTCATGCTCGGACGGCCGTACCATCACGATCCGGGACTGAACCACGAGATTCTGGACGAATTCCAGAAGCTGGGCTATCCGATCTTTTCTCAGAATACGCTGCCGATCGATGACGACCTGCTGGAACGCCTGTTCGGACAGGAAGTCCGCGACGGAATTATTGCCAGTCCGCTCGATATTACGGATGCATGGAAAAACTCTTACTCATGCAGCACGAATCATAAGGTGTGGGCCGCGAAGTTTACGGCGCGGCATCCGAATCTTGTAGCGTTGGAGATTTCCAGCTTCAAGTGCGGCCACGATGCTCCGATCTACGGAGTTATTGAAGGGATCATTGAGCAATCAGGCACACCGTATTTCTGCTTCAAAGATCTCGACGAGAACAAGCCGTCCGGATCGATCAGGATCCGTGTCGAAACGATTGATTATTTCCTGCGACGCTACAGGGAAGAAATTATTCGCAAGAGAAAGGCCGAGGAGGATATTGAGGCCCAGCTGGCGGCGCTTGAAGCCCAACTGCGACGTGACAGAGTCGACTCCGAACTGCTGCCTTCACCCTTGGAGGCTGAGGCACAGGGTATGGCGGCTGACTAGAAGTGTCTTGTCGCTAGCACCGCATGTTTCGCACCCCTCTCGTAGTTTTTTCGAACTTTCATGAAACCAACATGGGTTGGAGTTAATCCAACCCGATAATCTCCATAGGCGTGGAGGAGTACCTGCATGGCCACTGCCCCGAAATTCCGTATCGACGTCGACATTCACAACTTGCTGATGAATTCGAAGCCAGGTCCTGTCCTGGTGCCGAAGCCGAAGGGCCTCACACTGCCGGACCCCGTGTTCCCACAGTACCCTGCGAAACTCAACGACCCCGGTCCTGATATATCTCCGAGTAAGCGTGATTGGAGTATGTCGCAGGTGTATCGCACGATGCGCGGCTGGCTTTTCCCATACATGCGGTCGCGTGTTCTGCCCGGAGAATTTCATCCCATTACTGCTTATCTCTTTGTCGAATACAAGTGCAATCTTGATTGCTGGTACTGCTGGGCCTTCAATAACAAAGTGAAGGGCATGACGGAAGATGTCGCGCGGCGTTCGATCGATTGGCTCTACGACCACGGCTGCCGCGTGCTTGCGCTCATGGGTGGAGAACCGCTGCTGCGCCCGGACTTTGCACATAAGGTGGTGTACTACGCGGCGAAGAAAGGCTTTTGGATTTACATCGGGACGAACGCGCGTTTACTTCGTCCCGAGGTCGCTGACCGTCTCGGAGATGCGGGCGCCGCGGTCTTCAATTTTGCCGTCGATGCCTGGGACGAGAAACCGAGTTTGCCCAAGGCGGTCGTGCCGGTCCGCAAGCATCTCGAACATCTGCTGCGAAAACAATATGTCTACGGCTACATGGTGTTTTTCAACATCAACATCTGTCGCAATAACACCGACGATGTACGCCGGCTTACCGAGTACGCGCACGATCATCACATCGCGACCGACTATCACATCAACGAAACGCCGATGCTTGAGCAGGACGAGCACTTTAAGCATCTGTCAGACAATCCAACCTATATCCGTCCAGAAGACTGGCCTGAAATCGATTCGCTTGTTAATTGGCTGATAGAAAAGAACGCGGCCGGATACCAGATGGTGAATTCCATTCAGCGCCTGCAGGAGATCAAAGCCTTCATCCGCATGGCTAGCGGATCAGACTTGAAGCGCCTTGGCTGGAATGGTGACGGAACCGGAACTAATGGTGATGTGGCTAAGCAGTTAGCTGGAACACCTGGTATTGTGCAGGACGAAAATGGCGAACTTCACTTCGCCGAGTGGAACTGCCGGGCAGGGCAGAACAACGTCATCATTCGCACCGACGGAACTGTTGCTCCATGTTTTCCCATGTATGCTTCCACCTACGATTGGGGAAACATCGAACATCACAAGTTTGAGGATGGTCAACTGACATGCATGAAGAAAACTTGTCAGCAGCACTGCTTCTCTACCTTGAACCACAATCTTGCGTACTGCTACAACGATGCCCGCGTCATCAAGTTCGTGTGGACGAACCTGGTAAAGAACAAGATGAAAGGTGGGGCAAGGAGCTTCGAAGACTAGCCAATAGCACCGCCATCAGAACGCAACGAGCCGCAACGCTTTTAGACGACTAGCCTGGCCATAAGTCGAAAATGACTTATGGCCTTTCCATCATCTGGCAACTCTCGTTCCTGAAATCCCAATCAAAAAAGTCACGCGTCGCTCGCATGTTTGGCTTCGGGCAGTCTAGAATCATCCGCAAGGAAAACCATGCAGACTCGAAATTTAGGCAATTCGGACTTGAAGATCACCCCCATCGGCGTTGGCGCCTGGGCCATGGGCGGAGGCCAGTGGGCATTTTCCTGGGGGAAGCAGGATGACGATGCTTCGATCGCTGCCATTCACACTGCTCTCGATGCCGGAGTGAACTAGATCGATACCGCGCCCGTTTATGGGTTGGGTCACTCCGAAGAAGTTGTGGGCCGAGCGATTAAAGGGCGATCACAGCGCCCGTATATCTTCACCAAGTGCAGCCGTGTATGGAATGAGAAGGGAGAGATCGGTCACAGCCTCAAGTTCGCCTCCATCCGTAAGGAACTGGAAGCAAGCCTGCAGCGGCTTAACATAGATGTGATCGATCTGTATCAGATTCACTGGCCTCAACCCGAGGAAGATATCGAAGAGGGCTGGCGAACATTGGCTGACCTGCAGAAGGAAGGCAAGGTTCGGTACATCGGCACTTCGAACTTCAACGTAGAGCAGATGAAGCAGGCTGAGAAGATCGCGCCGATTACTTCACTCCAGCCGAACTACAACATCGTGACCCGCGACATAGAAAAAGCCATCTTGCCTTACTGCCGGGAGCGAAACATCGGTGTCATTGTCTACGCACCGATGAAATCCGGGCTGCTCACGGGCAAGATGACGCGCGAGCGGATTGCCTCGCTGCCACCTGATGATTTCCGTCCACGAACGATCAGCTTCCAGGAGCCGCTGCTGAGCCGAAATCTTGGCCTGGTAGAGGTGCTTCGTGGGATTGCCGATCGCCACGGCAAAACCCCGGGAGAGGTTGCAATCGCGTGGACGTTGCGTGATCCCGTCGTCACAGGCGCAATCGTTGGAATGCGCTCGGCTGAACAGGCCAAGCAGATCGTCCGCTCGGCCCAATTCCGACTCGGCAGCGACGAAGTTGTTGAAATCGAAAATTATATGCAGGCCAACCCGGTCGCCGCATAAGCTCACGCTTGTTTCTGAAGCAGGCGCGCCAAATTGCGCCAAATGCTTGAAAGTCTCACAGAGTCCCGCTTATAGTTTGTTGCAACAAGAACCTGCCCCCTCGATGCTTTGCGGACCTTAAATGGAGCAGGACCAATGTCGCAGAAGAGTGAAACTCCGGCAGCGCTACCAACCAATTTACGATCCAATTCCTATGGCCAAGTAGTCCGCCAACTCTTGTCTTGGTGGCCCTATCTTTTCATCGTGATTTCTGTCGCGGGATTCGCTTACATCCTCTGGCAGCAAAGCCAGGGGAACTGAGTCTGCGATAGATCATTGTTTGCATCATTTGCAATTGAGACTGGGGGAAGCGATGGACACAGCGGGGAGAGAGGTTAACAACTGCGGCAGGACCTAGCATCTTCGGGCGATGCATTTGCACTTCCGTGCGATTCCCAGAGTACAAACGCTACATTAGATTGCTTGCTGAACGACGGGGTCCTACGGCGGGACTGACTTTTCGGGGACGTCGGTCCCGCTCGTTTCTAGCGCCGTCTTGAGATCAGATTTGCGCTGGCTTTTAACGTTGCCGGTCATCGTGCATTCGCTGATCTTCGGCAAATCGGATAGTTTGCCCACCATAGCCATACGTCGCGTTGATCTAAGCGCCTCGGGTTGAGATACGCATACGGCCGGAAATCGGAAGGTCAGGTTGCAGAGCTGGCAGCCCTGGCTTACCATTTCTGCCGAAACACTCCCCGGTTTGCAGCAACCAGCAAGCACGTGAGAATCCGTATGAATGTCCTTCTGGTCTCCATGCCGGATTCATTTGAGCACATGCCTCCGGTGGCGATTCGGATGCCCAACGGAGCCCTGACCTCCCTTGCTGGGAACGTAGATCCTCATCATCGAGTTGCGGTTGCCGACCTGATCCTGTGTCATAACTCTGTACGGCAGACGATCATCCGGCTGATCCAGGAGCTCAATCCTGAAATCATCGGTCTGTCGGTGATGACCTTTCAGCGTCGGACCGCCGGTCGCATCATCGAGTTGGCCCGTGAGCTCAAGCCCTCGTTGAAAATTGTCGTGGGCGGTTACGACCCCAGTCTCGCGCCAGAAGCTTACGAGGAAATGTGCGTGGACTACATCGTGCGCGGCGAAGGCGAGATTACTTTTCGAGAACTTTTGCGCGCCCTGGAAGGTCAGGTGGACTTTGGAAATATCTGTGGCTTGTCCTATCGCGTAGGCGAGCAGTGGGTGCACACTCCAGTTCGTCCGCCACATCGGCTGGAGGATGGCGAAATCCGCCTCCCCAACCGTTCTGCTCGCCTGCTCCGAGGTTATACATTGCTCGGGCGCCAGGTGGATGTCGTTGAGACCTCGCGGGGCTGCACTTACGATTGTAGTTTCTGCTCAATTATCGAAATGCGAGGCCGCAACTTTCACACCTATTCTTTTGATCGCGTCCTCGCTGACATCCGTGATGCCCGCGATCATGGTGCGCGTACGA
This sequence comes from Candidatus Sulfotelmatobacter sp., assembly GCA_035264195.1. GTDB lineage: Bacteria > Acidobacteriota > Terriglobia > Terriglobales > Acidobacteriaceae > Sulfotelmatobacter. The sequence continues at coordinate 6,851 of DATFQQ010000195.1, forward strand.
TCTTTCTCGTGGACGATAACATCACCCTGAACGTTCGGCGATTCGAAGCGTTATGCCATGCCATCATCGAAGCAGGGCTCCATCAACTCGACTATTTCGTTCAGGCGATGACTTCAGCCATCGCCGACCACGGGTCGACGCTGGCGCCCCTGATGCGGCGGGCGGGCTTCCGCTACGTCTTTCTCGGTATCGAAAACGTTCTGGAAGGCGATCTGACATTCTTGCGTGCGGCCGCAAAGAATAAGGAGCACAAGAATGGCAAGCAGGCTGGAAATGCGACCTTGAGAGCCATCGAGTATTTACACCGGAACAAGATGTATGTGGTTGGAGGGCTGATTGTCGGGAACCCTGATGACACAGTTGAGTCGATTGAAACGAACCTCGAATTTGCCCGACGCTACGTGGATTGGCCATATATACAACACCCAACTCCATATCCACGCACCCCAATGACCAATGATTTTCGCCAGCGTGGGCTGATCAACATTGAACGCGTCGAGGAATATGATGGTACGACGGCAGTGGTGCGTACCGAACACATGCCGGCTGAAGAAGTCGAGTACTTTCGATGGAAGGCCGAGCGCTGGATGAAGGTTCGCCACCTGCCTGCGGTATTTCGCCACGACCCGTGGTTCGTCATTCGTCACGTTCCGCAGATGATGGCCCACACATTCCGAGGCAGTACGCTTCGTTCCCTGCTCGGACTGGAAGACAGCCGGACAGTCTTTCGGCGGTATAAGGCAATGCGGCACCGAGAGCGATCGTACGTCTGAACGATCTCTTAATCCAAGCAACTGGCCCAGAAGGGCCAACGCAGCAATCCCGCCATTTTTTATCAAAATCTTTTACCGCCCTGTAACCTTCATTTCAAGAGGTAGGCGTTATTCTGATCAGCACATTTGTAACGAGTGTTCTTTCCGGCGCGGGCCGGCGTGAAGGAGTCGCGAATTCTTATATGAAAACGCTCACACTGGCTGTGTCACTTTCCGCTTTCGTTTTGTGTCCTGCACTCCGCGCTCAGTCGTCTTCTCCGACTCACAACGAAGCCCCTCTGTTTGTAAAAGTCCAACTCGATCGTTCTGTGAAACTGTCGTCGCTGAAGGCTGGAGAATCCGTCGAAGGCAAGCTGGCTCGCGACGTTTATTCTCCGGAAAACAAGGTGTTCGCGTCAGGTAGCCCTATCCATCTAACTGTGAGTCGCGTCGAGCGCAAACGTAAAATACCGAGCGAGAAATGGCCCTGGATTGCCAAAATTTTTCTGCCTCACCACGAGAATTTTCCTGTCTTCAACGACGCGGCGATCTTCATGCCCGATGGGACGAAAAGCGCAATACAGACTTCGCTGCTTTCCTCCAATCGCATGAAAGAAGTCCGAATGCCGCCGTCTCGTGATCGCGCCAAGAAATCAGTAACTCCGGCTTCAATCGAGATGGGACCTGCCGAAAGTGGTTCCGAAAAGGATGACTCGGCGTCGCAAGGTCCCGTGCTCTATCTCGAGGCACATCAAACGAGTGTTGCGCCCAGTGAAATCCCTGGTTGGCTTCACCCTGGCCTGTCTACCTCCTCGGCGCTGCCCGCTGGAACGGTGTGCAGAATTCTATTATTGGAGGACATCAGTGCGTCGAAGAGCCACGCCGGCGACGAAATTTATGCCCGCCTGCTTGAGCCGCTCTTGTCCGATTCGCAGATTGTGATTCCCGCGGGCAGCCTCTTTGACGGCAGGGTGATGAAAGCGACGCGTCCACGAATACCAAGCCGGGCAGGCTCTCTCACGATTACTTTCGATTCAGTTCAATTGCCAGAAGGTCACCGCATTCCGGTCTCTGCTTCTCTTGCATCCGTCGGTGTGAACGCCGGCTCTCCACTCAAAATGGACCGCGAGGGACGCCTCCACGGTTCCAGACCAGGCGCAATGTGGATGTTGATCAATGGCGGAGTTGCGGGTGGCATCGCAAAGGAAGTTGATGATGGGACCCAGTTGCTCGTGGAAGCGATCATTTCGACCGCCACAGATGCCTCTACCGCTGGGACCGCCCGCATCGCAGGGACAATCGTTTCGGCTGCGTTTATGCTCACGCGGAAAGGGCACGACGTCGTGCTTCCGAACAACACAGAGATGACGATAACGCTCAATCGCCCATTGACGCTCTCTGCACAGGTAACCAAGACTTCGTTGGTCAAGAATCAGGCAAGCTCGGGCGACTGAAACTTTCGGCATGTCTCAATCTCTAGACCCGACCGCGCCTCGGCAGGTGGCACCTCTACTTTGGTTGGCCACTCAGTTCCTTAGGGCTGGGCGACCAGGCGATGCGATCGCACCGTTGCGTGATGCGGCGCTGATCGAGCCGTTCAATCCCATCATCCAGCACGATCTTGGCCTAGCTTGCCTGGAAGTCGGTCGCGTATCGGATGCTATCGCGGCATTGCAGTGGGCGGTCGCCAGCAATCCGCGGTATGCCGATGCCCATTTCCGCATGGGAATCGCTCTGGAAAAGATCGGCGACATCGGCAAGGCAATTGTCGCCTACGACCGCGCCACTCAGTTGGAGCCATCGCTGACGGAAGCTTGGTTTCGTGCCGGCGCGTTGGTCTACATGTTGGGCCATCGCGAGGAGGCGATCGGTTGTTTCCGGCGCGCAGCGGCAACCGGAGCCCGGACCCGCTTCGGGCGCCTTGGAAAGGCACGGGCGCTGCTGACCGAAGATCGCAATCAGGAAGCGGAACAGGTATTGCGCGAGACGCTGGTAGCTGATCCGCACAACGCGATGGCGTACGATTTGCTGGGCAACCTTCTCTCTGAGTGTGGTCGTTTCGACGAGGCCTGTGCCTGTTTCGAACGCGCGATCTCGATCGCGCCGCTGCTGTCGGGAAGCTACTACGATCTGGTCCGGTGCCGCCCGCTTAAAACGGATGACAGTGGTCTGCTTCAACGGATGGAAGGCGCCCTTGCTACGCCCGGGCTGGAAGCTGTACAACGCCTGCGGCTTCACCTCGCGATCGGCAAGGCCGCAGACGATCTTGGTGACTACGCCTTGGCCATGCAGCATTTCGACGCCGCAGACGCTGTGCGCCGCGCCGCTGCTTCGTTCGACTCGGCTGCGTTCTCCACCGAGATTGATCGCATTATCGCCCGTTGCACACCCGATTTGATCGCGCGAGCGGCCGAACTCGGTAGTTCCGACGTGACGCCAGTCTTGATTATTGGGATGCCACGCTCGGGCACAACGCTTGTCGAGCAGATCGTCTCCATGCATCCCGAGGTTGGGGCCGGGGAAGAGTTGAATTTTTGGAACGAGCGCGGTGCAACGTGGCACCGATCCGGCGCCGACGGAAACGAGAGGCCGTTTCTCGCGAAGGCGGCGGAAGATTATCTCGGATTGCTACGCTCGATCGCGCCGAAAGCGGCGCGAGTGACCGACAAGATGCCGTTCAACTTCCTGTGGGCAGGGCTGATCCACTTGGCATTCCCGCGTGCCACTATCATTCATTGCCACCGCGCTGCAGTCGACACCGCGCTTTCGATCCATCAGACTCATTTCCATCTAGGGTTGGCGTTTCCGACCGGAGGTGCCGAACTGGTCGAATATTTCCGCTGCTACCAGCGGCTCACCAACCACTGGCGGAGTATGCTCCCGGCAGATCGGTTCATCGAAGTCGATTACAAAGAAATGACTCGTGCGCCTGAACCAGTCATCCGGCGCATCATCGCGGCCTGCGGCTTAGCATGGCACGATGCGTGCCTGCGGCCCGAAAGCAATCCGCGGGCGATAAAGACCCCAAGCAAGTGGCAAACCCGGCAGCCGATCTATCGCACTTCCGTCGCGCGCTGGCGTCGCTACGAACCCTGGCTGGGGCCCCTGCGCGCTCTTGTGGATGATCGCACGAACTAGACGCCTAGCGCCCCGCTTGCGATCGAACCCGAATCGGTCCACCTGACCAAAGAGAACATTGCCGGGAACGATGAGTGAAATTTCGGAATTCAATCGCCGCATAAAGGCCGCTCGAACTACTGGCGGCTTTTTCATGTCAACAGTTCAATGCTGACGTCAGCAGTCCGTTTTCACTCGTGGCGCCAATCTACCGCTGAGTGTCGTGCCCAAAGCACAATCTGTACCCGTTGCAGTCCTCGATGTCGAAATCGCGGCTTCCGTAGGGTTGATCGCAAAGATCCCGGGCTATCGTCACGCCATTCGCTTTGAATTCCTTACACAAAGTGTCGGCATTGTCGACCCACACATAGGCATCCCATGCTTCACCATTCGGGTCGGCCAGACGATTGGGGCGCACCGATTCCGGATTTTCAAGCTGGCTTAGCATGACGACAATGCCGCTGCGCTTGACCATACAAAAACATGGCGGGTCACCCCAAAAGCGTTCGTAGTGAAAACCCAGCTTGTCTCGATAGAAGTTGGCGGTGACCACCACATCCTTCACGATGAAATAGGGTGCCACAGTCCATGTCAGCGGTTTGTCTGGAATCATGACGAGGATTCTACGTTATCTTGCCAGTCGAAACTGGATGCGGTTATGGCCCGATTGTGTTGGGCGGCGCAGCCTTCTCGCCGCAAAGACACGAGAGAACATCTGCAAACAAAATTCGTTTAGCTTCGGCTGCGCGCATCACAATTTCCTAAAGAAAATTCCACTCGTAACACAAATTTCACCCTAGCTTCACAAAGCCGTCATCAAGCCGTCACAGTTCATCTGTTAAGTTTTCCGCCTACGACGACAATCTGCCGGCCGCGCTGGTCGTCTGCACTCCGACATAGCACGGTCGATCTCGGTTACCTGGTGAAAAAATTCAAGGAGCAGAGGAGAACATTACATGGCGCGAAAAAGATCTCGAAGCCACTTTCGGAATAAGTCTCGGAGCAATCATCTGCGTCCGCTGGCCGGCCTGCTGGCGGCGGGGCTGACTCTTCCAGGACTTGCGGCGGCTCAATCCAAGGAGTACCCGACGTATTTCACCGGCCCGCAGCCGAACGGCTCGTGGGTCGTGAGCAATGGTCAGATCGTAAACCCAGCCGGTATGCAGGTCGATCTCGGCAACCGGGTCCGGGCGAAGGCGATTGCGCTGAACCCCAATCTCCGCACTCACACCGCATCTGTCCTTGTCTTGGGCGCGTCGGAAGCGGTGGAGGTGTTCGACACCACCACCGGCGTTGTCCTGCAGGACTACATCACCCTCGGACGTGATTCGAGTGGCAGCTACAGCGGCATCGCTTATTCGGCGGACGGAAAGCACCTGGTATTCAGTCAGGACAGCAGCAATGTCACAATCGCGGATGTAACTCCCGAGGGCTTTCTCGAAGACAACGCCCAGATCAGCGTTCCGCCGAACAATTCCTTCATCGTCTGTTTTCCAAACAGCCCGATCGGCGACTACGGCAGACCCTGCGGAACGTTCTACACCCCGAATACTTCCTATCCTGGCGGTCTCGCGCTCTCAAGAGATGGCAGCACCGCGTACGCTTTGCTGAACCAGAACGATACGCTCACTCAGATCGACCTGAACACCAAGCAGCAGGGGACACAGATCCGCGTCGGCAACGCTCCGCACAGCATCGTGATCAGCAACAACGGCACGACGGCCTACGTTAGCAACGAGGGTGGCCGGGCTGCTACAGAGTCAGACTTCCAGATCTACTCGGCCGGCACCGAAATTGTTGCCGACCCAGTGGTTGGAGCAGCGATCACCGGTACCGTCTCAGTGGTTGATCTACCGACGATGACGGTGACCGGTAACATCTCGACTGGTTTGCATCCAACGGGGATGGCGCTCTTCGGACGATTCCTTTTGGTCGCCAACGCCTACAGCGACAGCATCTCGGTGATCGACACGAATACCAACGTGGTGGTGCGGACGATCAACCTTTCGCTACCAATCGGAGTGCCTGGGCAAGGTCCAGCCTATGGCGCCGGCCCGAACTCGATCGCCGTCGACGCAAAGAAAGGCATTGCCTATGTTGCTCTTTACAATGCCAACTCAGTCGCGGTGGTGAACCTCGCCAATGGCGTCCAAAAGCCCGTCATGGGCTTGATCCCGGTGGCTTACGCTCCAAGCTCGGTTGCACTGGACGCCGCCAATAACCAGATCATCGTTGCCAACGATAAGGGCATCGGCACACGTTATTCTTTCGAATGCGACTACGGTGTCTGCGACTACAACACCCACCAGGATAATGGCACCGTCAGCATCGTCCCCGTGCCGAATAGCGGGACCTTGTCGGCCATGACGAAGCAGGTGTTCCAGTACAACCACTGGGATCTGGTGCAAAACATCCAGTCTGCCGGAGGTGGCAACCCGAAGACCAAGCCCGTCGCAATTCCGGCAAGGATCGGCGATCCATCGCTGATCAAGCACGTGTTCATGATCATTCGTGAAAACCGCACCTATGATCAGGTTCTGGGCGACGTGGCAGCCGGCAACGGCGAAGCCTCGTTGGCAGTCTTCGGCGGTCAGGATACGCCGAACGCGCATGCTCTGATCCAGCGCTTCCCGCTTCTGGACAATTTCTATGATCCGAGCCGTCAGTCAGCGGACGGTCACCAGTGGATTGCCGAGGCCATGGCGCCCTACGCCGACGACATCCAGTCGCCTGACTGGGTTCGCAGCTACCCCGGTGGAAACGCTGGCGATGCTCTCGCATATACGAAGAAAGGGTTCCTGTTCTCAGAAGCAGCGGCCGCCGGTCTGGGAGTAAAGATCTACGGCGAATACGTCGAGAACGATACCTTCCTTCAACCCAACGGGTCGACTCAGGAGCCGAGCTGGAGCGACTTTTACGCCGACTCGCAGTGCTTCGAGGGTGGGCCTGACTGCGGACCTCCTGGAACCAAGGGCGAGACGACGCTGTACTTCCAGAACACGGTCCAGGCAGAGTCCTCTGTCCCGGCCGTATATCTGCACCTGATCAAGAACTTCCCGCAATTCGATCTGAACATTCCTGATCAGTTCCGCGTCGATCTATGGCAGCAGGATTTCAACAATGACGTCGCAGCTGGTACTGTACCTGCGTTGAGCATCCTGTGGATCATGGACGACCACACCGGCGGCCCGCCGACCCCGGACGCTGAACAGGCCGATAACGACTTGGCCGTTGGGCGCATTATCGACGACATCAGCCACAGCAACGTGTGGTCCTCTTCGGCGATCTTCCTCGAGGAAGACGACGCGCAGGACGGCGTCGACCACATCGATGGTCACCGCAGCCCAGGCTATATCGTCAGCCCATATGCCGTGCAAGGTGGACCAACCGATCACACCTACTACACGCAGATAAACATGACTCGGACGATCGAGCAAATCCTCGCTCTGCCGCCCATGAATCAGTTCGACCTCGTGGCATCGCCGATGAGGACGGATTTCACCAACAACCCGCCAGAGACGAACTTCCAGCCGTGGACGCATGTGCCGAACCAGGTGCCGCTGAACCAAGGCGTTACACCTGGCGCAGGCAACCCGGGGAACGCGAAGATCAAGGCTCTGCGGGCAGCTTGGCTCAAGAAGAAGGCGGAGATCTTCGCCGGCAAATTGAACAAGCCCGACTCGGAAGACCCGGACACAGTGAACCATCTGAATTGGTACATGTCCACCGGGTTTGTACGGCCATATCCCGGAGAGAAGACAGTTCGCCCGCCGAGCGAGTTCAACAACCCGGCGCCTACCACCACTGACGACGACGATTAAACCACTTGCCGACTAGGACGGCCCTCTCCCCGGTAAACCCGGGGAGAGGCCTTTTTTATTTCACGCCTGATCTTTGCATGAGCGGTCGGATGTTTAGACCTCCCCGAATCGTCCTCTCACTGTGAGGAGATTGTGCTAAGCAGGGTCCATTGCGTCATAGATCAGCCAGCGGATTGTCAAAATCGAAGCCAAACAAGCGAGGATTTTCTCCGATGACCGCTGCGGAGAATATGTAGAAAACGTAGTCGTAAGTTTCTTTGGGGATTTGGTCCCGGTGATGGGCGAGGAGACGCCAGAAATTGCGCTCCCTCGGATTCGCAGGCATACTTCGCACCAGAGGCAACACTTGGGTCTCGCCCCAGTTGTAGCATGCCATGACTAAGATTCCGGAAGCTTGGGCGTCGGTAGCGTAGAGGTCCTTTATATATCGGGCCGCGGCCTTAGTGGCCTTCTCGAACTGATCACGCTCGTCGCTCGGGTCGGGACGGCGTAGGTCGGACAATGGACCAATCCTTAAGCCGTACTTCATCGCGGTTTCCGGTACAAACTGCCACATCCCTTTCGCGATTCCTTTTCGTGTCATGGGACCGCTGATATAGGGATCGAAGTTGCTCTCTTGCAGTGCGAGATAAGAAAACTGCGGTGGCAGGCCTTGTGCGAGGAGTTCTTTGGAAATCTTGCCCACGTACCCATTCTGCTGAGCGATCCTGATCGCGTTGGCGAGCCGGTCTGAGTGTTGCCAGTAGCCAATGTATTTATTCACTTCGGCTTCGAAATCCGGCGGCATATCCAGTTCGCATTCACCGAAGATGCGAGCGACACGCAACATGATTCGTTGCTGTTCAGTCATCTTGCGGTCATAGACATGGAGCGTCGCGAGATACTGATCGTAGGCGCGTTGCATTTCGCGGCGGCGGCGTGAATCCTGTTGGACCATCTGCACTTGTTGCGGGCTGCCCGAGGCGGCGACCGCTTTCTCGAGATTCGCAATGTCGAGGTCAAGCGACTTCATGGTATAGAAGAGATCCTCGGCCACAGCACGTTGTTTTTGCAGTTGACGATATTCGTAAAACGCATAGCTGCCCGCACCGATGGCTACCAACAGCACAAGGGTGATGATCAGTCCGTAGTTGCGCTTTTGTTTCTTCTGCACCGCCGCGAAGGCGCGGCGCACGTACATGGTGTGCTCGCCTGCGGGAGAGTTGCTTGCGGCGTCATTGAAGTAGTGGTCGACGTACTTGCGGAGCACTGTGCCGCTGCCAGGATCCCGTGAAGATATGTGCGCGGGGCCCAGAGGAGCGTCAGATTCTGCAACTGATCTCCTCAAGTTTGACTCGGGTGCCGGCTCAAAGAAGATTTCTGGGCCCTCGATGCCAAGGCGGACTGTGATTGGCCGAGTGATTGCGGTGTGTTCGACGCGTCTGCCATCGAGATAGAGTCCGTTGCTGCTGTTGAGATCGCGGATGTGCCACGTGCCCTTCTCAAAGACAACTTCAGCGTGGACGCGGCTTACAAAGTCGTGGTTGATTGTGACTTCGCAGGAGTCGGAGCGACCGATTCGGAAGGGAGCATCATAAGCTGTGAGATTCTCACTTTTGCTTCCCTTCGAGATAATCACTTTCAGCGGCGGGACAGATGCCGTTTCCGAAATACGCGACTTCATAAAGAATGAATTTTATAGCGGAGCCTTCGCCGAGCCAGGAACACACCGCTACCGAAGTTTCTTAAGCAATCTGATGCTCGAGTTCGGGGGGGAGCTGATAGGAAACATTCTTGACTTCGATCACAACTTCGCCTGGGAATTGCTTGACCGCCCTGTTCAAACGAAATCTCTCAGCCTCAATTGCGGGAACGATGCATCCGTCGCTACCCTTGGGCCCAGAGCCATGAATGAAGAAGTCATTTCCCCTCCCGTGGGGAATGGGGTGAGGGTAGAAAGGTGTGTGTATTGCTATTGCATCGGCTCTTCTAAAAAGACGAATGCACTCCCCAAACGTATGGTGATGGGGGAGGTACTGACACGCATAGTGCCCGGGAGGCAGGGTTCCTCCGCGCCTCTTATATCTTCCTTGTGCATCTTTAACTTCCGAGGTTGTAGCCAACCGGCTAGAAAGAGTATCCGCTTCGTTGTGGAGATACTTGGCTGCCAACACCGGCTTCACTCCGGCTCGGTGGCCCCTGCTTCCTCCCGAGTAGGCGGTCATCCGGAATGAGTCGCGTCCGATGGTTCCAGAAAGGACTTCCGACGCCGCGTCGTAAGTCAGATTCGCTACATTGCCGTTCGCAACTGCCATGATCTCTCCCTCCAGGCAACAGAAACAGGCAGAAAAAAGAGGGCACTAAGTATACATCTACTTAGACAATTTT
>DATFQQ010000196.1:0-6121 GCA_035264195.1 Candidatus Sulfotelmatobacter sp.
CCTTCGATCGGTCCGATTCGCTCGGCCTTGCTAGTGGCCTTGATGCAAACCCCGAACCGTTTTCGTACTAAGCGCCAACTGTGGGCTTACAGTGGTTTCGCAGTCGAAACCCACGATAGCGGGGAGTACCGTTCCGTGCGCGGCAAACTGCAACGCAACCGCGAGCGCATGACGGTTCGCGGTCTGAATGACAACCATAATCGAGATCTGAAGAATCTCTTCAAAAGTGCTGCCATCTCTGCCAGCACACGTCCTGGCCCTCTGCGCGATTTTTATGTGGCTCGGGTAGAGAAAGGGATGCGGCCCACTATGGCTCGTCTCACCTTGGCTCGGAAGATGGCCGCGATCAGTTTAGCCGTGTGGAAGAAAGGAGTGGAGTTCGACCCCCAACAATTACAGCGACAGGCAGCTTGAGCATCTCTGAGGAACAAGGCTTTTCCATCTCTGCGGTTTACTCCTCTGCGTGGGCGGTCGGGTTCTGCAGATGCTCGGTTCGAGGGTGAGTATCAGTCAATGAGATCGGCCCCGTATGCTTCGGCACCGAGCCACCCATTACACGCTATGCCCCCTCGGATAACCAGAAATAGCGATAGGCCACGAGCCTCGGATAGAACCATGGTTAACATCGTCCTGCTTGCCGCGTCTTGCACACTCGAGCTTTGCCACCAGTAGCAGAGAAACCTCATGAGAATGGGACAACGGCCAAACCTCTTCAGGGATCACGAAACAGAGTGGGCTGGATATCGAGGAAAGAATCTCCTCCGGTCGAGGTGGAGCTTTTTTCTTGACATCCCTTTTTATAGAACTCATTGACCCCTGCCGCGCGGAATAATGACAGTTAACGCCTGCTTACGGAAGTTACTGTCCGGGCTTTACGTCTTCCGACTCTACGACGAGATCGAGCACATAGAGCTTGGAAGGTGACCCGCCAGCGGATGCAGGGCGTTGGAATTGCTTGACTCGCAGCACATTGCGAACGCCCTCCCGATGGGTGAAGCCCTCGATGTTGACGGTCAGGGGCTTCCATTCGCCGGGAGTTCCGACCGGCAAGCCTTTGTCGTCATAGTGTCGCTCGCGGTACTGCAGACAGCGGGCGTCGGGCGACGGCGGATTCGGGCAGGCAATCGATTGGGCGGCGATTTCCAGAAAGACGGTGGTACCCGGTCCGTAGAGCGATTCCGGAGTAGGTGAGCCGGTGAAGCTTAACGTGCCACGGTCAGGAGACACCAACCGGAGCCGCGCGGAGGGGCGACCGGTCATCCGGACTTGCAGCGGTTTGGCCAGGAGGTTCGACAGAGCGGAGTCCGCCCTCATCAACGCCGGATGGCATGCCATCATTGTCGACGCGCCGACGTTCACAGAAATCTGGTTGGCAGCAGTCACCTGATAGCCGCCGACGAGCCGGTTGCATGGTCCCTGGACGCTCAGTCGCGACCCAGCGAAGCTCAGCACGACGGGACGGTTCTTGCCGGGAGGTAGACCAGCAATGCGGCGATGGTTGGCATTAGTGGCGAAGACAAGCGTCCAACGATAGCGCTCGAGTTGTTGCTCCAAATCTCCGCTCTGATGTGCAGGCGCGGTAAGCGTCAGCAGCAGGTTGGCTGCGGGGGGCTGAGAAGCACCGTCTTCGGGACGCAGAAGCGTAAGTCGGCCTTCGCCCACGGAAAACTGCTGTCGGCCTCCGCGTTCGTCGAGAGTAATCGCGTTCCCACTCGCCTGCCACGTAAAGACACCACTAATGGACTTTCTCGCATTCTGCGATCCCTGGGCCTCGGTGACCAGCCGGTAGGAGCCATCGTGGTTGAGCGTTAGCCTAGTGGTGGTGCCTGAGCAGTCAACACAGGAAAGGACTCCTTCGTAGGTTCCTGCCCAATCGAGCGAGTTCCGGCTGTTGTGCATGCCGGCAGGCTGTGCTGCGGGCGCGCCTGCGCCACTCTGCTGCGCAGCCGCTGACACAACGGTCGCTGCGGCAAGAAGCATCACTGAGAATTTTGAAAATCCTCCCATACGACCTGTGCGAGGCCCTACCCCGGTCCCGCTATTCTTCCGTTTGATCGCCTGATCGACTTCTTGATGGCGGATGGTTACATCAGCCACCGACTTAGATGTGAAAACTACGTAGTCGCTGCCCGCCGTTATTCGCGCAATGCTTAACCGGAGGACTTCCTCGTTAATCGATTCTGGCCCTACGCGACGCGCCGTCGACCTTGCTCGTACGTCCGGTCATCCCGCGTATAGCTGGTGCCAGTGCTTATCGTCTCTCGCCTGCGTCCCAGCAGCCCAGCCAGGCCGAGGAGGCCCAGCAAACCCCAGCGTCCCCGATCGCTCCTGATCACTACGGTTCGTATGATGGGCTGGCCTGTTGGATTCGCCGTCGTCTCCTGAGGATTGTCCGATGCTTGCTGGGCGAAGCTGACTCCGGTTAATAACAGAATGGAGGCAAGTAGGTGTAAATGTTTCATCGTTATATCTCCGGGAACTCATACGGATACATGCCCTGTGCTGACAAGACTACTGTTCTTCAGCAGTTTTGCACCACTACCAAGAGTGACAGCGGAGAGCCAAGCAAATTGCGGACTGAGGATGCAAGAGAAGAACCACTCAACGCGACGCGGTGCCGCGTGGTTCCGGGCGAACACACGGCGCAAACTTGTGCTATCGCCTGGTTGCGACAGTTAGCGTACTCACTCGACACTCGTTTTGCTCCGCCAGGAACCGGGTCTTCTCTACCAGGAATCGAGTGTTCACAACCGGAACAGGCCCTGAAGATCAGACAGTTGCACTATTGATGACTCACTGTGCGAGTTCTGCTATGGTACGGGTTTGACTCAGTCACCCGGACCATTACACCAAGCCGGAAAAACCCAAGGGCCAGATCAACCGCTTCGGGCTCCAGTACATCCGAGTGTGTTTTCTCTGGTGTCGGAACCTGATTCCAACAGCATTGTCTCGTGAGGTGTTCGAAAATGTGGAGTACAAGCAGATGACGCAACAGTCGCATCTCTGACTAAGAGCAGCATCACCTAGATCTTGAATTCAAAATCCTTCATCCCAGAGAGGAAGAATGCCGAAACCAAGACACGTGTCTCCGTCGGGAACCGCAAGGCTCAGGCTCGCCGCCATTGTCGATGCTTCTGAAGATGCGATTGTCTTTAAGAATCTGGACGGAGTTATTACCAGTTGGAGCGCCGGGGCACGACGTATTTTCGGATATACGGAGATGGAAGCGGTCGGACAGCCAATTACTATTCTCATCCCTCCCGAACGTCGGGACGAGGAGGGCAAGATCCTTGCTGCGCTGAGAGCGGGAGAGCGAATCGAGCACTACAAGACGATTCGAGTCTCAAAAGCAGGCCAAAGAATCAATGTGTCTCTGTGTATTTCACCTATTAAGGATTTGACTGGAAAGATCGTGGGCTTTTCAAAAATCGCTCGTGACATCACCGGGCATACGCGGGCGGAAGAGGCTCTACGCAAAAGTGAGGAACGACTACGACTGGCACAATGGGTTGGTCGGGTTGGAACCTTTGAGTGGAATATCCAAACGGGACAGAGCATTTGGACGCCGGAATTGGAGGCAATATACGGTTTGCCAACGGGCGGACATTCTGGATTACATTCTGCCTTTGAAAACCTGCTTCATCCGGATGATCGGGCAAGAATGATGGATCTGACTGCTTGGGCGGTGAGAACTGGCGAGCCTGCTGATGCAGAGTTTCGCGTTGTCTGGCCTGACGGAAGTGTGCATTGGATAGCTGGGCGGGCGCAGGCATTTTTTGACGAGTCCGGCAAGCCTTCTCGACTCCTGGGCCTCGATATGGATATTACCGAACGCAAGCTAGCAGAAGAGGAACTTACCAGAACAAATGAACGGTTTAATCTTGCCATTGAAGCTGGCTCCGTCGGAGGTTGGGATTACGACCTTAAGACTCGGAGGAGCATATGGTTCGGTAAGGCGCATACGCAACTGGGTATGACACCCGAGGAGACGTCGGGATCGCTTGAAGGATTTTGGGCTCGCGTACACAAGGACGACCGAGAGCGTTTAGAAAATGCACTTCACGCAGCCCGCGACAAACACGAGGCGTTCGCCGAAGATTTTCGCGTTGTATGGCCCGACAGTACAGTTCATTGGTTGCGTTCACGAGGTCGGTACCACTACTCCGCGGATGGTAAACCACAACGAATGGTCGGCATATCACTCGACGTCACTCAGATTAAGCAAGCCGAAGAAGCACTTCGCGAGAACGAACAACGCTTCCGTCTTGCGGTTGACGCGGGAAAGATGTACTCATTTGCGTGGGACGTGAAAACGGACCACGTACTGCGGTCCTCGGAACATACCAAAGTCCTCGGTCTTACAGAGCCGCTGCGCTCTACCCATGAACAGTTCTTGACGAGAATCCATCCAGACGACTGCCCGACCTTTATCGCCAGCATCGCGGCACTCACACCGGAAAACCCAACCGCTGAGGTGGTCTTCCGGGTACCTAGTCCCGATGGCGCTCTGCTTTGGCTAAAGAGCAATGGGCGAGCATTCTTCGATAGCGAAGGCAGGATGCTGCGGATCGTCGGTATGGTTGCGGACATAACCGATCTAAAACGTGCAGAAGAGTCTCTCGCGGGCATGACGCGGAAATTGATTCAAGCACAGGAGCAAGAACGTGCCCGGATAGGGAGGGAGCTTCACGACGACATTAACCAGAGGCTGGCAATGCTATCCCTCGAGCTAGAACAGCTAGCTGAGAGCCCTTCCGATTTGCAGAGTCGTGTGCAAGAAGTCCGAAATCGGATCGCGGAGATCTCGAATGATGTACAAGGTTTATCGCATGACTTGCACTCTTCGAAGCTGGAATATCTCGGTATTTCCGGAGGCATAAGAAGCTGGTGCAAAGAATTTTCTCAGCGCCACAAAATGGAAATTGATTTTAGGAGCGACACTACTAGTCCTGTGCCGGTCGAGGTCGGGCTCTCCTTGCTACGACTTGTACAGGAAGCATCGCAAAACGCTAAGAAGCACAGCGGCGTCAGACGGATCGACGTCCAATTGCGTGAAGAATCCCATCACATTCACCTCGTTGTAGAAGATAGAGGAAGAGGTTTCGATCTCGAAGAATCGGCACAAGGTACGGGACTAGGTCTTACGAGTATGCGTGAACGAGTTCGGTTAATGAACGGTACGATGTCCATCGATTCGAAGCCGATGGCCGGGACCACAATCCATGTTCGCGTGCCGCTGGAGACAACTCTTGTGTCGCAACGAGCGTCTGGGTAGCAGACCACCTTTGCTTTACTGCTTCCTAGCGATTCCGTCGGCCTAACGTCTCTGCTATTTGTCAGGAATTTGGCCGATAAATCATCCTTGAAGTCGATCCCATGATAGCCATTGTTCCAGATGACGAATCGCCTTACTGGTTCTCTTGTAGGGTGTCCCATCAATAATTGTCGCAAAATCCCGATATCGCTCATTGACTTCGAGTTCGGCGCAATTCACTGCTGCCAAGAGAGACGCAAACCGGTGACTCCGAGGAGCACCACTGCGATGCTAACCAGTCGCAGCCAATGCGCTGATTCTCTGAACAGTAAAATGCCGATCAAAGCGGTTCCGATTGCGCCGATTCCAGTCCAAACCGCATATGCGGTGCCTACCGGTATGCGTTCGACCGCTACGCTCAGAAAATAGAAGCTGGTAATCCCTGCGCCGTACACCAGGCCGGTTGAGAAAGGGCGGCTCATCCCTTCTGAGTACTTCATTGATGTTGCCCAAACAATCTCGAACACGCCAGGAATGAACAAGTTCATCCAAGAGGACATTTACGCACCTCCGGGGGACAATCCGTCGCAGATGGATACGATCTCCCAAGAGGAATGGTTCGCGATTTCTTCGTCCTCGGACACGATTGGTTGACGAAAAAGTGCGCCGTGAAAGGCGCTGGACTTCAGCGGGTGCAACTCCCGCCCGGGAACTGGTTCGTTCCACCCGGTAGCAATCGAAACGGCAGCGGAGGCAACGAAGCTGTCGGAGCTTTCGATGAAAAGGGTCGCTAGGCGATTCCGCGAGCGTGCAGGCCATAACGTAAGTGAACGCTGAGCAGGTCCCGAAACAACAATTGCAGGAGCC
>DATFQQ010000197.1:0-3512 GCA_035264195.1 Candidatus Sulfotelmatobacter sp.
ACTTGAAAAAAGGTTGGCTGGACATAAGCGATCTCCATTAATGGACGTTGCTGACCCCGCATGCAAACTGACAGATCAGTAAGCTGGGTTTTAGCGCCAGAGATGGGAATAGTCAAACGGCGGCAGAGCCGGAATGTCCGTGTGAAACAGACCATGCGAGCGACTTGTTGCATTGTTGGCCCGCATGGTGAATCTGACGTTTGGTTGCTGCGCCGGAAGCCGATGATTGAAACGGGAGGATTGCCAATTGGGAATATCAATATCAAGGAGCTTTTCGCGGAACCCGTGCCCGGGATGGAAGAGGCGTCGGCGGCAACCGGATCGTCGGCGAGCACAATCCCAGTAGGTCGCGGAGTGCCGTTGAGCGGGCCGTTGCCTTCCAAGGCTACGATGCCGTCCGCGATCACAAAAGTGGATCGGAACGGTGGCGCACAGATCGAGAATGCTCTCCTGAATACCTTTCCGGTGCAAGATGTTTTTCGCTGGTTCGGAGTTAGGGGTAAGAAAGAGACCGTCGTTTGGGATATCCTCATACATCCTTGGCACCGGAACAAGGGCTACGGGAAAGCTGCAATGATGGCTATGGAAGACGAGCTTCGAATGATGAACATAAACAGTATCGTCCTGAATGTGTTCGCACATAATTCAATCGCTTCCACAATGTACTTGAAGCTCGGGTTCACACCTGTATCAACGAAAATGAGCAAGCGGTTGAGCTGAACCGAAAAGCAGCTCGCAGTATGGCTTTGCGGATCGAATTATTGATTTGGTTCTTGCCATGCGAATCTCTCGGGAATGCATGACCAGCAAAGTCGCGATTGGTGAAAAAGTCGCTGATGTCCAATGGGAACTGCGCTGGGGGACACGACGCGAATGCACTCAGGAGTTAGAATCGGGCGCAACACTGACCGGAAAGTCGGCTGCAAGGCTTGGAGGAAGAGCTCTCTAACTCGCCAACTCCGCGCGAGAGAAAGGCTAACCCGCTAAAGCCATCAACCGCTCACCCTTGACATGCCGTAGATCTGTAGATCTCGACTTCTTCGGCGAAATCCCCAAAACAGAGTTTCAATTTCCCAGCCCAACGCGACATTTCGCAACTCTGGTTGGTGATCCAGACTCCCGGTTCCTCGAGCGGTTTATCCATGAGCAAGCTCGCCTCGCGCCAGTCGCATGGCTTCCACTCCCAGGTGAACATTTCAAAGGCTTCATCCTCAAGCTTGGGCATTCGAGTCACGACCCAGTAGTGACGCCGCACGTAGTAACCGAGCAGCCAGGCGATCCAAGCAGGCCAGCAGAGATCGTGCTGCCAGAGCAGCACCAGCCTTTCGGCCTGCACGTTGAAGTGCTGGCACAGGTATCGGGCGATTTCGTAAGGCCGCGGAACCATAGTCGAACCGCGGCCGCCGTCACTGATGTCTTCCACTAGCACCACCGTTATCGCTCCCATGGAATGAAACGTTGTGCGAAAAACCGACTCTCCGTCGATTCCCTTGAAGATGATCTCCCGTTTTTCAACCGTTGCGTCCATTGCCGTTCCTTTCTTTAGTCCTTGCGAAACTGAAGTTGGTGGGACCGTCACTGGCTGTGGCTCAAAACCGGACATCCTTGATCAACCAGAGTTTTTTGGGTTCGTCGCCGGCTTTCAGGTATCAAAAGGCATAGAGTTTCACAAATTCTGGAACCTCACGGAACGGCGTGGCGAGAGGCCTTACGGTTTCGCCAACCTGGTCGATGAGCTCCGGGACAGCATTGCCAAGAAAGCACGCGCCTTCGCGAATATGCGCGATCCTGCCGGGGTCGAAGCCCATCAATCGGGCGCATGTAGCGTCTGCTGCAACTGGATCGTCAGCCAGCACAATCCTTTCCAGAAGCCGCGGAGCACCGTTGAGCGGGCCGTTGCCCTCCATGGCGATGATGCCGTCGGCGATCACAAAGTGGACCGAAACCGTTGCGCACAGATCGAGAATGCTTTCCTCAATGCCTTTCCAATGCAGGATATTCTTTGGCCATCCGTACCGCGCGCCGGGGACAATCCCAAACATGTTCTTCATGGCAAGCGTCACGCCAGACCAGTGATGGGTCTTGATCTTCGGCATCGAGACCAGGAAGTCCGCCTCCAGCACTGTCCGGGGGAGCCAAAGCTCTTTCATCCCGGTGTAGCTGGCTCGAAGCGGTGTACGAATAAGTTCGTCGCGGTTGAGATCGATGAATCGGAGCTTCTCGCCACGCAGGGATTCTTGGTAGCCGCTCCGGGAGAGCACCAACTGAGTATCCCGTTGATGTCCCGGCCCCTCGGCCACCACCACGGACTTAGCTTCGAGGCGGCGGAATGCCTCCGCTGCAGCTACCACCAGCATAGGGTGCGTGTTGATGGCACTCCCCGGGAGGTAGTCCACCAAGTTGGGCTTGAGGACCACCTTCTTGCCGCGCACATTAATCGAAAAAACCCGCAATCCCTCCCAGAGAATCTGGCTCAATTTTTGGCAGTACTGATCAGCGTGTAGGACCGCGACTCGTGATCGCTTAGGGCGCTGGTCGAAGTGGTATTTCGGGAGGAAAAAGGGAGTGGAAACGGAAGCGCCACCGACCAGCGCCGCGCTCCCGATAAGAAGGTCTCGACGGGTAAGGCTCAAATGGTAACTCCAAGCTTGGTTGATGCATGTTCGTGATCGAGAGCGAGGCAGACCAGCGCAAGCGTGCTCGTGTCCTCCAGGTAGGAGAGATCTGGAAACGTGAGCAGGGAGCCACGCAGCAAAGCGGTCGGTCGCCCGTGCGCGGCGAGGGCAAGAATTGCCCACGCAAGGCTCCAGGGGGCCGTGAGGGCCGGAGCGGTGCGTTCAAGATAATTGAGAGAGGCTTGTACAACTGGTTCTTGTTGTCGATCGCAGAGGGCCAAGAGCGCAATTGCCGTGTCGTCGGGATGGGGTGCAACAGCGGCTCCGTAGACGACGCCGTTTCCCGCATTCCATCCTCCACCGGGACAGGCGCGATCGATGAGCATCTGGACTCCGCGATCGACCCGGGACTGGGCCAAGTCGAAGCCGCCACAAGAACAAGGCAACTGGTTTAAGGCGAGGGCCGCAAAGGCAGTAGGCACAACCCAGCTGACTGTATCAGGGAACCACGGCCATCCGAATTTATCGGGGTCGAATCGGACATGGCGATCAGCAGTGCGGAACTTCCATTTCCACAACCAATTGCCCTCTTTGCCGGCGCTGCTCAAAAGCCAATGAAGGCCTTTCAGCCGGGCGGGTATGGACGGGACGATGTCGCGAAGGGCGATGGCAACCAGCGATGTTACCCAGGAGCCATCATGGTCATCTCCCGCGAACGCCGGCCAGCTCCCATTGGGATTCTGCGCGTGCACAAGAAAACTGTAACCACGGTCCCGGACGTCTGTGGCCTGGGACCCAAGCGCAAGCACCGAATAGCATGTTGGCTCCAGTGCGGCCTGAGCAGAGGCAGCGAGCGCGGACCAACCTCCGCACGGAAGCTGTCTACGAATAAGTTCG
>DATFQQ010000198.1:0-3235 GCA_035264195.1 Candidatus Sulfotelmatobacter sp.
GGCTCGCCTCGTAATCGTTTCAGGTCGGGAACTCAGTCCGACCCATGCATCTCTTCGATCCGCTCCTGCGATCATGATTACGACTTCGAACTCCTCTTATATGAAGAGGAGCAGGACGCCCAATCAATTACTCGATGTTCGACGGAACACCATCGCGATTTCCGGGCTGTCCTGCGTGCGAACCGAGCTTGCTCCACTGCTGATAATTCCAGCCCTGGCGCATCATCCAGTACAGCCGAACCGCTAGCCTGCGCGCCATTGCTACCTTTGCCGTCTTGCGTCCACGCCGCATCATTAAGTGTGCATACTTGCGGCGCCACTCTGGCAGGCTGCGTACCGTGACCTGAGCCGATTCCACCAGCAGAAAACGTAATATGGAACTCCCCTGCTTGGTGATGTGTCCCAGCCGTCGCCGATTTCCGCTGGAATCTTCCAGCGGCACCAGTCCCAGATAGCTTGCCACCTGCTTCCCACACTGAAAACGGGTCGCATCGCCGATGATCAGTACGAAGGCCAGTGCGGTGAGAGGACCGACCCCGGGATGCGTCATCAGTTGCTGTGCTGCGGGACATTTTTCGACCTCGCGCTCGATCGCTTGACTCAGTTCGGTTATCGTCGGGTTCAGTCGATCCAGCAACTCCAACAGATCATGCCGGCGTCGGCTGGCCCAGGGCGCTAACGGGAACGCTTCCAGTTGTCGGCGCCCACGTTCTCGCCACAACTTCTTCCTGCAAAGCAGGCCTTCGTTCAGTGCCACCGCTTGCAGTTGATTCATGATGCGGGTGCGTGCTTGCACCATGCGGTGCCGATGCCACAGCAGTTGTCGCAGATCCCGATTCTCCCAGTTCGGCACCCAGATCGGGGGAAAGTCGTCCTTCCGCAACAAGCTCAGAATATGCTGCGCATCTTGTCGATCCGTCTTCTGTTTGCGTCCGCGCTTGCGCCGTATCTCGGACGCATCTCCCATCCACAACTCGAACTGCAACTCCGCTAGTAGTCGTTCGAACCAGCGTGCGTGTCCGCTGGCTTCCATGCCGACACGTACTTGCTGACCCGTCGCCGCCAGAGCACGATAGAACTCCTCCGCGCCCTCCCGGTGTGTGAGCCGTTGCTCCTTCAGTTCTCCGGTTTCTGTATCGACAAAAGCAATTTGTTGGAAGCTCGGATGGTAATCACACCCTACAATGATCATGTTCGGCTCCTTTCTCCGAGCCTGTTGGTTGGCTTCGCACCACCAACTTTACTCGGGCATTGGAGCCGACATTGTCATGGAATCAATTACACTCACAATGCTCTCGGGAACCCAATCGCGGCTTCCAATTACACAGACTGAATGGAAATCTTCACATTTACGGTCGATTCTAGTGCCTAGCTGCGGAGTTGGTGCTTCCAGTCTTCCCACCATCGAGCAAAAAAGGGGAGATGCAAGTTCAGCAGCCGCTCTAGTGTCGAAACCACTGTTGACCAAGATTCCCCTTTGTGTAGGAAGGCGTCCACACAATCGAGTTCGTCCAGTGGCAATTCGCCGTAGCCGGAAAGCATCAGGATCGGGACGTGTGGTTTAACTTTCCTCATCTGGCTCGCCACACGATTTCCATTCATCCCGGGCATTTGATGGTCCAAAACCACCGCATCGATCGGATGGGAAAGAAACAGTTCCAACCCTTCCTTTCCGCTCTGAGCGGTTAAGACTTCGTAGCCACTAATTTCCAGCAGTTCCTTGCTCGCTTCGAGTGTGATGGTCGCGTCGTCGATGCACAGAATTACCGCTTTTTGCTTTCGCATAGCGGCTCCTTGGACGGAGGAGCGCGGGCTTTTTCACAAAGAATGTGGTGTGCACATTGCTTACCAAATGGTTGAGTTTCTGCGGAACAGCATCGGAGTTCTGGGAATCTGGTTCTCTTTTGTTGATCGCAGCCTAGATAAGTTTTTCCAAATCCGCGAACTTTGTTCTATACAGCAGAAACAGTAGTCCGACGTGACTGTGAGGGCATAAGCACATGGATGTTCGCGTCGCCTTTCGGATGAACGCTCTCTCACAGGTGAAAGGAATGCCTAGTCGGTTGGCGAAATTATCGCCATAGCGCTCAGTGATTTTCACTGAGGGATTTAAGTGCTAACACCTTATTGCAACGTTCGCCGTCTGGGCTCACAAACGGTGGAGTTGCAACATGGGAGTCAGCGATCCAGAAATTCAGAAAAAGGTGTTTGGACCTAGATGGCAGCACGAAGTCGAAAAACAGGGTTGGTCTCGGTGGAAGAGGTTCATCCATCGCCTTCGACGATGTCCAATTTGCCAGCCCAAAAAGCAAGATCGAAGAACGCAATGAGTGCTAACGCCTTGATAGCGCCAGTTGACTTGTTCCCCTCCGCCGTACTGCCTATCATCGCGTGTTGTGCTTCCGCAAACTGGGCGGCAGAGGCAAGGGCGTAGTCTGCGAGGCCGAAGGCCCTGAGGGTCGGTCGTCAAGTGGCACTAAAGTCTCTCTTCAAGAATTTTCGACCCGGCGAGAGGCACGTGCGTATTCCATTTATCTAACTAGTGACGAGGAACGCAATGGCCGAAGATGACAAGACCAAGGATCCAGCAACTACCAATCCTGAACTGACTCGGAGTACCTTGCCTCAAGGTTATCGTCAGGGCATCATTACCGCAATAACGGTTCTCCTAGGTTTCTCACTCGCCTTCTTCCGATTTTGGGGCCTCGAGGCACCGGGCAAATGGACCATCCGATCCGCTATCTCAACCGGCACGTTGGTCATAGCTATTTTCTTGCAAATCATTGCGCTGTTCCGATCGTTACGGCTTGAGGATGACGCGGAAAGTGAGTATCGGAAGACTGTCTCATGGTTCATCGCTTCCGCCGCTGTACTTATTCTTGGGGTGTTGTTTGCAGTTGTAGAGTCTTCTTAACCGCGCGGTTACTTGGTCGCGTGCCTTTCACTGATCCTTGCACGAGACATGATTACGCTCTGTACTTTCAAAACCAGTCCTGAATTGAGAATTTGTCCACAACGGCAGGGTTTCTCGGCTGGCGAAACATCGCCATTACACTCATCATCCGAACGTGCCGATGTGAAGCTAATCGAAAGGAGTCGGAATTTGAGTGTTAAGGCCTTCCATGAGAAGGCCGGTCGGAGTCAAGGGAATTCTGGGCTCATAGCGAGTTCTTGATTCTTTTCGCTGACAAAGTTCTTACCCCGCCGAGTAGCCACTGTCGCCATGCTTCCATCC
>DATFQQ010000199.1:0-3729 GCA_035264195.1 Candidatus Sulfotelmatobacter sp.
CTCCCCTCGTTACACCATAGGCCGAGTCTGCCATCTGGATAGCCGGAATGCCGAGGCGAGGGATCGAAACCGAATAACCCGCGCCGCCATTGGATTCTGTTGGCCCCGTGGTGTTGAAGGCCATCCCATTTCCGTGGAGGAGCGATATCTTTTCATCGAGCGTGAGTTCTTTGATCACGAGATCGGCGCGCGCGTCGGGCGACAGAGACGTATCAGACCATGGATATGTTTTAGGTGTAGGAGCCTGGGCTTGAGCAACTGCAGTTGTGGTCAACAGACCTAATACTGCGGCGGCGAAAATGGCAGATCCAATTCGCCGATCTAGTTGGGGCATTTTCTTCCTTTCGGGTTGCAACGGGCCAACACAGACGCCCAGATGTTAGGCGCCGCTCTCCAGGTCGAGCGGCGCGGACTCCCGAGCACCATCTATTGTCCGGTACTTCCCAGCCCCAAGTAGTTACCGTAACCGACGATCACTGTGGATGCTACCAGCAGAAAAAGTGCCAAGGTAAGTAGATATCCAGCGCGAGTACCGGCGCCCTTCCATTCTTTGAAGCCGATACCCCAAAGGCTGCTGAAAATAATGATGCTGGCCATGTGCAGAGTCCAACTCGAAAAGCTGTAGCGCCCCATCTGACTCTCGCCCATGGTGTAGAAGAAGAACTGAAAATACCACGTAGTGCCGGCAAGTGCGCAGAGCAGGTAATTGCGCAACATCGGTGCGCGCTGCGATTCCGTTGGTGGCGCCTGCACCATCACCTGAGCAGATGCTCGCGTTCCGATATGTTCGACGACCTCACGGCTGGGAGCATCCACCGCGGTTTCGAGAATCGGCTCCTCGATCGGCGAAGTCGTTCGAATGTGCGCGTCGAAGAACTGATGCCCGGTCTTGTTGCGTCTCAATAAGATGAGGCACCAGACAAAGTTTGTGAGGAATCCGCCGACCAAGACGACGATCAAAACCGGCAAGCCTTGCCACAGCTTGGAAGTACCGTGTTGAACGGTGAGCGTCTTGATGGGGTCGCCCGCGGCGAGTCCGTAGGCGAAGCACGCACTCATGACTCCAGAGAGAACGGCCACACCAATACCTTTGCGTAAATCGAATTCCGCAATGGCCGATTTTTGTTGCTCCGGCGACATTGTGCGCTCTTTGGAAATCCCGGCGAAACCCGCAGCCGCAATTCCTACAAGGCAGACGAAAATTCCGAAGAGGATCACGCGACCAGAATTTGTTCCCACCACTTGCGTCATGAATTGACCACGAAAGATGGGCGGCATGAGCGTGCCGAAAGCGGCGCAAAGTCCTAGCACCACGGCCATTCCCAGTGACAGGCCGAGGTAGCGCATGGTCAATCCGAATGTGAGACCGCCGACTCCCCAAAGGAGTCCGAAGAAAAACGCCCAGAAGAGCGCCGACGTGGGGGCTTGGCCTAGTACTGCAAACAGATCTTTCGTGAGAAACAGCGCCAGAATCCACGGCGCGATGATCCAACTGAAGAATCCTCCTGCCAGCCAGTAAGTCTCCCAGGCCCACAGCTTCACGCCCTTGTAGGGAACATAGAAGCTGCCTGAGGCAAGGCCTCCGAGCCAGTGAAAAAAGACGCCCAATGCCGGGTTAGGATTCATTCGATCCTCGAATGTGATTTACAGGTGAAAGACTTCTTCTAGCGGCCGCATTGCGCGATCGGGCAAGGCTCCATCGGGCTGAACAAAAAAATCTCCCATCTCCCGCTGCCAACGATCGTTCACGTCGCGGCCCGCCATTCCGGCGCGCGCACGTTCAAAGTCTTCAGTTTCCAGATAGCCAACCAACAATCCGTCGTCGCGCAAGAATAAGGAGTAGTTACCCCATCCAGTTTCGCGCAGAGCTGCTCGCATTTCAGGCCAGACATCTCGATGACGCTGTTTGTATTCTTCAAGCCGCTCAGGCTTGACCTGCAACACAAAGCAGACACGCTGCATGCATCGCTCCTTGAACAAAGATCGCCTATCGAAGAAAAGCTTCGGACAGCCCACCATCCACTGGAATCACGTGCCCGGTAGTCTTGCCGCTCTGGTCGCCGGCCAACCAGACAATCGCGTTCGCGCAATCCTGCGGCAGGATCGGGCGCTTGGTCAATGTGCGCTGCGCATAGAAATCGGCCAGCTTGCCCCGAAGCTCCTCGGTTGTCTCCGCATCTGAAAATTCAATCTTGTATTTCTGAAGTGATTGCATGACGCGATCGCGAGGAAACATTGTGGACCCTGCGACCACGGTAGCGGGAGCGATCCCGTTCACACGCACGTGAGGACTCAACTTGATCGCCAACTCGCGAATCAGGTGATTGAGAGCCGTCTTGCTCGTGTCGTATGCTTCGCTGCCCTTCTTCGAGACGACAGCATTCGCGGAACTCGTCAGCACCATCGTGACTGGCAGGTTCTGATCTTTCACGACCCACTCTGTCTGCCGGGCGAGCAGATAATTGCCAGTGACATTCACCAAGAAGGTTTTGGCCCACTCCGCATCCGAAAGTTCGCCTTCGTTTCCCGGTACCGGATAAATCGCCGCAGTGTTGACGATAATGTCAATTCCACCGAACTTGAGAATCGTGAAGTTAACCGCGTCCGCAAGTGAGGCAGAAGAACCCAGGTCCACGGCCGTAGCTGACGCAAACTCCGGCGAACCGATGGCACCCACATCTTCCGCAACCTTGGTCGCGCCCTGCTGATCGAAGTCAGCGACCACAATGTGCGCGCCTTTTCGTCCGAGCAGCAGAGCCGCTTCACGGCCGATACCGCTCGCTCCGCCAATCACCAGCGCAATCTTGCGGCTGAATTCAGCTTCTGCGGGCATGCGCTGCAGTTTCGCTTCTTCGAGCGCCCAATACTCGATGCGGAATGCTTCGGATCTCGGCAATGCGACGTAGTTGTGGAATTGCGTAAACTGTTTCGATTGTTCTGTCGTTCTAGCTTGCGGCAAAGGATACGGAGCCTCGCCGTCTTCCAACGCATTTGCTCCCGCCATTACGTGGATCGCGTTAATGAAGAATTCCGTGGTGATCCGCGCTTCTTTCTTGTTCTTGCCGAAACCAAACAACCCCAACCCAGGAACAACAACGACGGACGGATTGGAATCGCGGAGCTTGGGCGAATCGGGAGTCGCCCACTCTTCGTAGTAACTCTTGTAGCTGGCACGATAATTCCCGACCTCGCTCTGAATGCGGCGCTTGAGCGCTGGAATATCTTCCTTGGCCGGATCCCAGTTCAAGAACCACGGGCAAACTCGTGTCCGTAGGAAGTGGTCCGGACAACTTGTACCGAGAGCACTGAGTTCCTTCGCCCACTTTGATCCGGCGAAGGTCAGCGCGTCTTCATCATCGGCGTAATGCGCAACGACACGACGGTTTGATGAGACAACGCCGCGCAAAGCCGGAAGGATCTGAGTTGCGATCGCTTTTCGGTTTTGAGATGGAGCGTGCTCGGCTCCGCCGAACATGGAGCCTTTCTTCGCTTGGTGGTTCGCAATAAACTCCCCCATCTGATCGATGGTGTGAATGCTGTTCAGATAGCATTCACGCTGCGTCATGCCCCATGTGAACAGGCCGTGGCCGCCAAGGATGAGGCCTTCTGCGCCTGGGTTCTCTTTGACTGCTCGCTCAATCAACAGTGCGAGTTCGAAGCCAGGTCGCTGCCACGGGACCCACACGATGTTGCGACCGAACTCCTTGTTGAACTGCTCCAACTTGTGAT
>DATFQQ010000200.1:0-4554 GCA_035264195.1 Candidatus Sulfotelmatobacter sp.
ATCAGGGAAGCCCGATGAGCAGTTCGGCGGACCTGTTCCTATCGAGCAACATTCCGTTTGAGGATGCCTACCTGTTCAGACGCGGAAAGTGGATAAACATCACCACGGATCCCGCTACCGGCGACATGACACTGGGTAATCCATACAGCCGAAGGACGCCCTGGTATGTCCAGACGGACTTCAACATCGGGCATTCGTTCAAAGTGAACAAGAATAATGAGCATCAGGTTCTTGGCTTTGACGCGACGATCACCAACCTTTTCAACCAACACTCGATCACGCAGTACTGGCAGAGTTTCAACTCCAACTACACTTTCAGTCCTGTGACGCCGTCGGCCACGGTGAACATTTTCAGTGGCGCGGCTGCGTACCAGGTAACGGAGAGCCCGTATAACGTTCAGCAGTGGGTGAACGGGAACGGCGGGCAGGTTGCCCCGTCGGTTCTGAGTTCCTGGTATGGCAAACCGTACCAATATCAGGGCACCCGAACGATTCGTCTGACGGCTAGATTTACTTTTTAGCTGAAGAGACGACTCGCGGAAGCAAGGGAGCTGAATGTCTCGGCTCCCTTTTTTCTTAGTCTGAGTTGATAGCCATCGAGCGTTTTCGAAATCTCCTTAGAGGCCAGTGGTTTGACACTACGAAAAGGAACATGTAATTCGCGACGATACCTAATCAGCTGGACAGACCCTTGCCCCTCATCAAGACTTCTTGCACTCGTAAAATGAACGATTTCCGAACTGTGCGCTCTCAGATGGTGCGTAAGGTTTTGGCCTCTAATCTCGTCCTTGAGAATCTGGCCTTCTGACAGCAGTTATTGGCGCTACGCACCAAGCGCCCACACCGTCGGCTATCCCATATGCACCTAGCTGTTCTGGATCGTCCTATGCAGACTGTGGCCCGGGTGGCAGGGTTCGCTGGTTCTTGTCACACCAAGAACAGTTGCGGCTTGGCATCGCGCTGGCTTTCGCTACTGCTGGAGATGGATCTCACGAACCAAACGACCGGGAGGGAGATCGCCGGTAAGCAAAGAAATCCGAGCCTTGATCTTCCGCAGGGCTGCCGAGAATCCGATCTGGGGAGCCCTGAGGATTCACGGCGAACTGATGAGGCTTGGCTTCCAAGTCTCGGAGCCGACCGTCTCACGATGGCACCGGCGGGCTCCCAAGAGACCGGTTCTGTGTAAACGCTGGCTGACGTTCCTGCGCAACCACCGCGAAGCCATTGCGGCGATGGATTTCTTCACCGCGCCCACGATCACGTTCGGAGTCTTGTATTGCTTCTTCGTCATCAGCCATAGTCGCAGAACGATTCTTCGCTGCCACGTGACAGGGCATCCAACGGCGCTCTGGATCGTTCAACAGATGCGCGCTGCATAGCGCTATCCCTTCGGACGACGCATTCAGAAGTCCGGGCCGCTTGGAACGGTCAATTATGTGTACGACTGTTAAAGAGGGAAATGGCGTCAATGCGGCGCTGAACGTTCTGTTCGGCATATCCCAGTTGAGGTACTGACGCTTTACGTGGCAATCTTGGCAGCGTTACAGAAGCCTCTTGGCACGGTCATGGCGTATCCGCCATTCCGAGATCCGTCCGACGTTGCAAAGCAGAAGTGTTGCCACGTGACGCGCAATCCACAAACTGAAGCACGGAGAGCCAGGCGGGTCAGAAGTCGGCTTCGGGGACTCCAATCCGGTTTGTGCCCCACAACGTGCGCTGAACTCCGGCGGCAAGTCATTTATCTTCGAGGAAGGATTAGGCTTTTAGAACTGCGCTGAAGATTTCGACTAAGCGATCTGCGATCAACTTGTCCTCGCCCTCTCTAAGCTGCCAAACAGCAAAACCAAAGGTGTTCGGGTCTCTGGGATGACCATGGCGACCGCCATGATCGTCGACCGCAGGCGCGTCCGGATTGCGTCCGCGCATGCCGCTCGCACCGGCGCCCATGCTGCCGATAGCAATTGGGCGAGTGGCGGCCAATTTCTGCATTACCTCCGGTGCGGTAATGTTGAGTTTTGCCGGATCGATGTGCCAAGAGTAATGCGGCGTGACATTGCCGAGAGCCTGAGGATTGAACTCTCGAGGCAGTGGCGTCACTCCGAATTTCTTCACTGCATCGGTAATGACCTGCGCGCGCGCGTCGTATGTACTCAGCTCGGAATCGAAGTCCTGATTCACGAAGATCTCAAGCGCTTTGAGCAGGCCAAAAATAGTCTCTTTGCCCACTTTGCAGCAACGGCCGATGCGGTCTTCCTGCGGGCTCATGTTCAGCAGGGAGTAGCGGATTAGCTCCTCTTTGCCAATCAGTACGCCGGATGCCTGCGGTCCACGGATGTCCTTGCCCCCGCTAAAAGTGACCATATCGAAGCCGATTGCCGGATACTCCCAAAGCCGCTCTTTCGGCGGCACGTCTGCAGCGGCGTCATTGAAGGTGTAGATGTTATGGGCTTTCGCAATGGCGACGGTTTCAGGGCCGCTGATCTTTCCCTTGTCCGAGAGGATATTGGTGAAGTGTATCGCCACTGTTTTCGGATTAATGGCAGCAATCATCTCTTCGCGTGTTTCGACTTCGACAAGCTTCGCGCCGGTCTGACGGATCTGGTGGTCAAAGGGATATCGATGACTCTTCTGAATGATCACTTCGTTCCTGGGAAAATTGCTTACGTCGGGGATGTCTCGCATGCGGGGCTCAAGGTCTTCGGTCATCATTCCGGCATAGCCGACGACCATGGCGGCGGCTGCGCCGCCCGTCACCAGACCGGTGTAGCCGGCAGGGGATTTGCACAGTTTTGCGATGAACTTACCGGCTGCGATCTCAAGTTCGTCGATCGAAACACAGTGCTCGTTGCCTCTCCGGATGAGCTCCATGACCTCGGGCTTCATCACTGATCCACCAATGACGGTGAGCGTACCGTTGATATTGACGAGAGGTGTGATTCCCAGCTCGCCGTAGATGTCGCCGGTAGAGCCAAGGCCGGTTGTGATGGGGACGATAGGGCCGCCGTCCACCGGTGGCATCGAAGACTTGCGCGTTTTGCCAAAGATGCCTGCGGCGTTCGACTCGGCGGGAGTGAACAGACCTCCCCATATGGCCCCAACCGCGGCCAGAAACGACCGGCGATTCCAATCAAACTTCAGATTCATACTCAGCGCCCCCTTCAACTTCCTTCGCAAATTATCGATCGGCAGGTGGCGTGGGCGGATTGACGACCATCGCGCTGCCGACGATTTCAATTAGCGAATCGCCGGGAATCCATTCGACAGCCATGCATGCACGAGACGGAGCTTTGCCTGGAGAGAAATAGGTTCCATAAATTTTGTTCAACGCATCGTACTGCGCCTTATGTGCGTCGAAGCGCGCCCTGCCGGTCGGCGTAGGGGTGTCTGCAAGAGGTAAACACAGAAAGACTTGGAGATGAATGATGCTATCCATAGTGCAGCCGGCACGCTCGACCGACTTCTTGAGGGCGTCCATTGTACGAGTCACGTGTTTTTCGAAAGGGTCAGTCACCAGGACGTGATCCTCCTTGGGATAACCGTCATTGGAACCTGTTCCAGAGAAATAGTAGATACCGTTGAGCGTATGGTGATCGCCGCTGGGGCGACGAGGAGCATCTTTGCTAGGCGCGTCCGCGGGTGTGCTACCAGCGTTAGGTGCGGCAGATGGAGCCTGTTGGGCAAAGAGTTTCGGCATGCCGGTTACAAAGGCCGCGGTCGCTGCGATTTTGCCAAAGAAATTTCGCCGAGTGTTGATTCCCATAGAATCTCTCCTTCGAGTCGTTCGGTTGATGAAACGCAGGCCTCACTGAGGAGCTTAGTCCTTCAGAGCGCCTACCTTGCCCCGCAGCACCGTGATCGAAGCTTTGGGCAGAGTGTAAACGGTTCCCGGCGCTCCTTTTATAGTAGTGGCCACCGGCGGATTGTCAGGATCGGCATGACTGTTGGGACCGTCGTTGATCCACACATTGCTCGCTGCCGATTCCTGAATGATGTGCGGACTGCCCAATGCGCTATCCGGATCGAACGAGTTGATGACATGCCCCGGTGTCGCGTCGACGCGAACGATTGACGTCCCCGCTCCAGCGCCTCTGCAGTGGATTGAGCAGCCGCCACTCTTCTCTGCGCCGCCGAAGATAAGATAGTGCTAGCGATCGCGGCCCAGTTCAGTAACTGCCGAGTGCCGACCCTGCTCCAACTGACTCCCCGGTTTGCACTTCTTACTGCATCTGCCATCACCGCCTCCACGCATTGCAACTTCACCGCGCGGTCAATCTAACCAATGCAAAGAGCTCAAGGCAACAAACGTTTTCAGGACGCGAAAACGTGATCATGGGACACGTCGCGGTCTCGCCTCGCTGAGTGTACGGCCAGA
The DNA here is from genome assembly GCA_035264195.1 of Candidatus Sulfotelmatobacter sp. GTDB lineage: Bacteria > Acidobacteriota > Terriglobia > Terriglobales > Acidobacteriaceae > Sulfotelmatobacter. The sequence goes on from DATFQQ010000200.1 coordinate 4,373, forward strand.
ACTAGAAGTGCTTACACGTCGGTCAGACAGGCGCGATTATTCCCGAGTGACGCTAGTGCTTTTTCGGATGCGACGCCGGGATGATGCCCAAGGCTAAGAGAAGGTGTGAGGCGTCGCGTTCGAAAAAGCCGTCAGAAGGAAGCCGCTGGCGCGGCGGACGCGGGACTTATGCAAATTGAATG
>DATFQQ010000201.1:0-6457 GCA_035264195.1 Candidatus Sulfotelmatobacter sp.
GTGGATCCTTCGATTTCGACGCGCAGGTTCTCTTCTCACGCTGACGCTTTGTTGTCGTCCTCCCTACCTAACTGGACGCGCAACGAATGTGCCATCTAACAGAGCCAGCCCGAAGGACCTAAACCGGTTTGCAATCAGAAACTTAGAGGCTGCGCCCACCCTGTCGTGTAGAGTCGTGACGAAGCAAAATGACGAGCCGCCGACAGTAAGCCGAAGTTTCGGCACTTAATAGCCTCCACCTTCCCGAGCCTCCGCTTTGCGCAAACCCTGCGAATCGATGCAGGCAGCGGCGATTTTCCCTATAAGCGTGCGCTTTTTGGCTCAAGCTGGGAGCAAGGCCCCGTTTGGATATTTGCTCCATGCGCGAGCGGACTTAGACTTCACATTCTTAAGGGAGTCTCCACGTTGTTACATTCCCTTGCCATGTGGTTGCTGGCGAAGAGCGAGCGCCTTCGAAAGGTCAAGAAGACATGGCGCCGGCACGCCCTGCGAGAATTTCAACGGAAGAGTTTCGCCAACATAGACAGATAGTCCCTCGTTAGACTCTCGTGTCCCGCAAATTGCGGGACTCACTCCGGCGCTTCGCAACAACCCTCAATTATGCACCTCCCGCCAGTAAGGAAATGCCGCGCCGCATTAATTCGCCGACCCTCCGAACGCATCGGTTGAGCGATTTCTCACGCACCCGTCATGCCTGAATTGAGGAACACGCTTTGCGCAAAGTACGCACGTAAATCCCCGGCGTTCAAGCTCGTGCCGCTTAGGCCGATGTAGCCGTCAGGACGGACAAGAAAAAACGAAGGTTGAGAAATTTGCACGCGAGACAGTTCAGCGTCATTGGTGAAATCTCGTGGAACGACATGGGTACGCAGCAAATCGCCTAAGTCAGCTAGCTCTTTAGAGGGTGCATCCTGACCAAACACAAGCAGGTTGAAGTGAAGGTCGCCGAGTTTCTGGAACAGATCCTCCACGGGGCCATTGGGAGAAAACTTGAGTCGCAGCCACGGAAAGCGGTCGCCCGCTTGTGGCGCTGTGTCTGGAACACCATTCAAGTTCTTTGACAAAAGGCTCTTTCTGTAACGAATGCCAGTTTGAGATACGATGCGGAAGGCGAACTTTTGGATACGCTCTTGGCTCATTGCAAACGCCATGATGCGTGCAAGGATTTTCGTTCGGAACAAGCCGGCGAGCCAGCTGTCGGACACGACCAGCCGGAAACCTCGGTCGGTTGTGTTCAGAAGGCGCTGCGCGATCGGTAACCGCTCTTCTTCATATGTATCGAGCAGCGCTGCACCGGCTGTGCCCTTGACCACGAGCGCGACCTTCCAGGCCAGATTGTATGCATCTTGCAGGCCGGTATTCATGCCCTGGGCGCCGACCGGGCTGTGGATGTGCGCAGCGTCTCCCAGCAGGAAGCAGCGGCCGGCACGGAAATGCGAGGCGTGCCGGTGATGAATGCGATAGGTCGAGAACCATTTGCACGATTTGAACGTCAGATTGGATCCTGCCTCTTGCCGCAAAGATGGAATCGTATCTTCGAACTTCAGATCGTTCCTGCCCCGCAGCCCGGGCGGCAGAATGCCCACGACCCGCCAGTGATCCTTGCCGCGCATCGGGAACAGCAGGTGAAACCCCTCCTTGAAGAGATAGACGTTGACCTGGTCGGCGATCATACTGCCCGTGCACACCACGTCGGCCACGAAGAAGACATGCTCGTAAGGCGCGCCGGGAAACGTAATGCCGTTCAGTTCACGCACCGCGCTATTCGCGCCATCGCAACCCGCCACATATTTGGCTGTGATCGTGCGTTTCTTACCGTCCGGCTGTTTCAGAGTCGCCGCGACCTTGTCGGGGCTTTGCTCAAGACTGACGAGTTCGGTGTTCCATTGCACTGATCCGCCGAGCTCGCGCAGCTTGTCGCCCATGATCAATTCGTTGTCGTCCTGGCCAAGCACGAGGATATAGGGATAAGGCGTCACACTCCCGCCGGCCGCCCCGAGCGGAATGTTGGCCATGTGCACGCCTTGTGCCCAGATGTTTGCCCCGTCACCAACCTTCCCGAGTTCGATCGCGCGCTTGGCGATGCCGAGCTTCTGGTAGATCTCAAGCGTGCGCGCCTGCACCCCAAGTGCGCGCGACTGTTGCGCCGGCCCACTATGGCGGTCGATGATCTGGGCGCGAACACCGCGCCGTATCAATTGATTTGCAAGCATCAGCCCGGTGGGGCCAGCTCCGACAATTAGTACATCAGTGTCCATGTTTTCTCCCTTTGCAGCCCTGAATTGTTGATTGGATGGATTTCTTGCCTTTTCTGCCTCAATCACCCACTTGGGGTTGAATGTTGTGCCCGATTGGCGGCGTTGATCGGTTTCACCGCTCGCTCTCCTCGACACACTATTCGGACCTTTCAACTTTGCGTTCTTGTCTCAGGCAAATGCAACGGCTATGCCGGAAAGGAAGTTGCTGCTAATTGTGCGGAATCACGAGGGGTGTCGAAAGTCGTTCGTCACCCAGTTCGTCACCCAATGGAAGGCTTACCCCATCAGCACTTCGCTGATCTGCACGACCGGCTGAATATTGGTATAGTTCGGCGCGTCCTCTTGGAGCTCGGCGGCGTGTGGAGCAAAAGCGGTTGCGAACACCTCAGCGGAGTCGAAGGTGGCGTGCACCATAGCCACGAAGGCTGCGGGTGACCTCGGCGTACTGCCGCCAATTCCGCGTGATACCCGAATGGTTTTCATCGCCGCGCCCATTCGTTTTTGAAATACGGAATGTGGGTCTTCAAGTAGTAGTCCATGTTGAATGTGCGGCTTTGGCCGGCCGGGTAGGCTACGGTGACTTCGATCATTTAATTCTCCTGTGCGGGTTTGATAAGGCGTCGAACCATTCTGCCGCGCGGCTGCTAACCAACTGTTACCCTCTGCGTTACTTATTGTTTTATTCGTTTATTAAGACCGATCGATGGGCTTTGATTTGGGCTTGGTAATCCGCATCTCTTGTCGGGTAATATGCCTTCAATCCCTTCTCTCGGTTGGTGGCAAGTGAAGAACGGTCGACTTTGTTTAACCACACCTGAAGTTCCTCCTTCGTCGGATTGGTGCAGTAAACAGGAGATCCAGGCTGTTGCCGCCACGATTCAGCGATTGTTCCGGCGTCAACAGAATCGAAACCAATTCGATCAATGAGTTGAGCAACGATTTCTTTTGCCTTGGTATTGTCTCCAGAAATTGGAAGAGCGACACGATCTCTACTTCCAGCGGGACGTCCCGCCGCCATCAAAGCCTTTGAGGGAATCGTGTTGAGGACTTTGATCACGGGCCGCCCAATCTGCCTCTCAACCCACACACTTTCCGTGAGGCCATTTTCTAGTTCATCGATGCGGCCGTCGCGAAAGGGATAATAATTCCCAACATCAATAACAATGGTTTCTTTTCTTGCTTTGTTTAAAAGCCCTTTCGGTAGTTCTGGAATCGCCTTTTGAGGAACAACAATGAAGAGCATATCGACATCTTGAACGACTTGTTCAACCGAAACCGGTATTGCTCCCGTTTTCGCCGCAAGGTCTTTTAGTGACTCTGGGCCTCGTGCATTTGCCATTTTCACTCGATAACCTGCATCTCTTAATTTCCTGATAATCACTTCACCAATATTTCCAGGTCCGATCACGCCGATGTTCATAGCTTCTCCTTTTCCTCAGTGCTGCCGGGTTCCCTGATTCGTGAGTTGGCTAGTGAGCGTCCAAATTCGCGCTCAAGGATCCTGGCTGTAAGCCGGGTAAACGCCCGGGCTGCCACAGTTTTAGCTACCCGCAGCCTCCAATAACTCATTGGCGTGTAGTTTTGCCCAATCCTTTAGCAACAATGGCTCGCGACCTAGAAGTTTCTTTGAATCGTCTGCTACGCTTCCAACATACGCCATTCTTCCGTCCTCGACCTGTCCGAACAATTCGAATCCTCCCTTTGCATACGCTGGTTCGAATGCTGAACCAGGCTGTACGGCATCGTTTTGGAAACCTTCGGCTTTCCGAACTGCTGCTGTGAACTTACGGCCGGTAGCCGCAGTTAGAGTTTCAGCCACCTGATGCGGAGTAAGCACGTCCGCCGAAAACCAATAGTCCTTTCCATTGTGCTTTTCCGGCCCTTCCATGAGAATTACGGCTGCAGCTTCTGCTACATCTTCCAAAGCAGTAAACCCAACGGGTTTAGAAGTGTATGCACTATATACACCACCCTTGATCGACCATACTGACAGAAAACTCTGCATAAACATGTTAGGATGTAAATTTGTCCATGCAACGCCACTGTCGCGAAGATATGCTTCAATCATCTGATGCCAGGCGAAAACCGTAGCGTAGGCGTCATGATCTCGCGTGAATGCGCCCAGGTGCACAATATGATTCACACCGTTACGTTTTGCCGCATCGATAAGTGATTTGCTTTGCACAAGCATGTCAACTGTATAACCGGTTATTAGAAAAATGCTGGTGATGTTTTTCAATGCCTCATTGAAAGTTCGTGGATCATCGAGATCGATAAAGCGCGATGCTCCAAATTGATCTGCGAGCTCTTTCAGGTTCGCTTTCCTTCGCGTCCCTACCGAAAAGTTTGCTCGACTCCTTCTTAAATTTCTGGCGACAAGTTTTCCTACTTGTCCTGTTACACCCAACACGAGCAGATTGTTTGAACTGTTCATTTGAATCTCCTTTGTAGTGCGATTTAGGCTTCTCAATTCGGTTTCTCTTTTGGGAATAGCGGCCTAGCGCCAGCCGCCGGAGGCCGAAATGAGCTCCCCCGTCAGCCAACTGGACTCGTCGGAGGCCAGGAACACTGCGATCGGCGCGATGTCCGAGGGCTGCCCGACGCGGCCGAGTGGCGTCATGGCAATCATTTGCTTCTCGTAATCACTTCCGACTCCGATAATGCCGGCCGCGCGAGCGCCCTCGGTTGCCGTTGCCCCGGGGTTGATTGAGTTCACTCGAATCTGTCTCGGCCCCAACTCCTTTGCGAGCACCCCTGTGATTGCGTCGAGGGCACTCTTGGTTGCCGTATAGATCGACAGATTGGGCGGGGTCACTTGCGACGCCATCGAGCCGATGTTGATGATGCTGCCACCCCGCTGCCCGAAGTACTTGACGGCCTCACGGATCATCAGAAGGGGACCGAGTACGTTCGTGTTGAACTCACGGTGGAATTCTTCCTCGCTCATCGCCTCTATTGGCCCGAATTTGTAGACCGCGGCATTATTCACGAGCACGTCTAGCGCGCCGTAGACCAACGTGGTCTCGACGAACAGCCGCGCTACGTCTGCTGACTTGGAAACATCGCCAGGGACCACGATTGCCCGGCCGCCAGAGGCGGTGATCGCCTCGACCACAGCTTCTGCGCCGCCCCGGTCGGAGGCGTAATTCACTGCGACCGACGCCCCGGCCGCGGCCAACCCCTTGGCGATCCCCGCCCCGATGCCCTTAGACGCTCCGGTTACCAGAGCCACTTTGCCTTCTAATCTCGACATCGTTCAACCTCCTTTTCGAGTTTTTGTTTCAGTGCAGTACGATTCATATGTGAATCACTTGGTCAAAAAGACTTATTGGACCGCGTCTAGCGCGCATTTCAGCACCTTAATGCCTGTGAGAACAGATGATTCGATTTGCTCCTCGAAGCATCGGATCCGTGCCGCTCCGTCGAAGCCCATAACCGACCGCGATGGCTCTCACGATGCTACCTGCGAAGTTCAATTTGTTTTAAACATCCGCCGCGCTCAATCCTGCCATCCGCCGCCGAGGGCTTTGTAGACCTGAACCAACGAGAGCAACTCATCACGTCTGGCCTGCGCGAGGTTCAATTCAGCAGTAAAAAGATCTTGATCGGAATTGAGAGCATTGAGCATCGTGTCTACGCCGCCAAAAAATCTCATATACGCTAACCTTTTCCGATCCCGCAGAGCCGTAACGAGCGATTCCCGCTGATTCCGGATCTCCCGAATTTTCTGATACTGAATCAGCGCATTTGAGACATCGCGAAATCCTGTTTGAATCGCGTTTTCATATTGCGCCAGCGCGCTTCGCTCCTGCGCCTCAGCCAGTTCCACCTGAGAGCCGAGCCGTCCGGCGGTAAAAATCGGCTGCGTAAGCTGCGGCACGTAGGTCCAGGCCCTTCTGGAACCCGCGAACAAGCCCGCCAGTGCGGTGCTTTGGTAGCCGTACTGTCCGGTCAGCGTAATCTGCGGAAAATAGGCCGCCTTGGCGACTCCGATGTTAGCATTGTTCGCGATCAGGATTTGCTCGGCGGCCTGAATCTCCGGTCGCCTTTCCAGGAGCGCCGATGTGAGCCCGGCCGGAACCTCCGGAGGCGGCCGCTCCATCGCTATAAGGCTGGATCGAGCCACGGGTCCAGGGTTTTTTCCAAGCAATAAACTGATTTGATTTTCCGTTTGCTCGATTTGACGTTCGTCATCAGGT
>DATFQQ010000202.1:0-2633 GCA_035264195.1 Candidatus Sulfotelmatobacter sp.
CCTTTCAACAGCAGGCGCGTGTGACTATTGGTGCGGTCGAGCGAGGGATTGAAGCTGGGTAGTGTGGTATTTGAGGGGATGGCGGCGGGGCTGACGAGCGCCGGAGCGTAGGCGAAGGTCAGTGTCCCTCCCTTCCCGAGATACTGCGCTTCCAGCATGAGGGTGCCGAGGCGGTCCTCCCGCAGGACGGAGGGATCGGCCGAGAGCGGCTCTTCAACGGCGCGCGGTTTGAAGAAGTCGGTCGGATTGAAGCCGAGCGCCGCGCCGCTCTTGATGTTAATCCTGCCGAGATCGAAGTACCAGTGGTCTACAGGTCGCCAACTTAGATACCCCTCTCGGAATTCGTTAATCACGTTTCCGTGGTTTGGGAATGAGAGGTCGTTCTCTCCGCGGAAGTTAAGCCGGTCGCTGAAGGTGAAGTTCAGATTGTCAGTCAGGCTCCATTGTTTGCGGATATCCAGAAACAGACGCTCCTGCCATACCGGCGCGCCGGTTTGGGGCGACGGCACAAGGAGACCGCCGCGCTCGCCAGATGGAATGAAGGCGTTTTCGAGATAGATCCGCTGGTTCGCGGCGCTGGCGGCAGCCGGTTTTGAATCTGACGCGGTTGATTGCTGCGAGCTGTCCGGAATTCGGTCCAGATCCTGGTCTTCGTTTCGCTTTTGGTTCTGTTGTGTGCTGTCCGCTGTTTGCGCGACCGCCATTCCCGACGCGGCGGTGCACAACAACGCGGCGAACACGATACGAATTGACGTGGTGCGGATCATTCGGGCTTGAGCCTCGGCAGATAGTCGCGCTGAAACCAGGAGTCGGGAATGTCCTGATAGCGGTAGTCGGAGTAACCGATGGTGGTGGCGAGGTTGGAGTTGACGGAGTCGATGAGCACGACTTCAGTGGGCCGAAGTGCGTCGAGTTGCTCTTCGTATTTGTGGTAGTACGCGATCTTGAGCAAGCGACCGCTATCGGAATAGAACTTGCCCTTGATCGGATGGTACGTGCCTTTTTCGACCCAGTATTCGATGCGGTTGTAGATTGCATCCGGCGTGGCGGCCGCCATGTCGAGGTGGTAACAATCATGATCCTTGTGATCCGCGTCCAGCAGGGTCTCCTCACCGGCGAGCTTCACTGAGTAGTCCCTTGCGAGATTCACCGACAGAACATCGCCTTCTGACGCCTGACCGACCAGGCGCTGCTGCGGCGAAATGCGGATGCTCGCCTTCGACGCGGGATCGTAAAACCAAAGGCTGGTGCCTTTGAGCAGCACCATTTTGCCGGCGTCGCGGCGGGGTTCGGCGTAGCGGACGAGGTCGTTGAACTGCCCTGTCTGCTGGTCGAGCTTGGCGTAGACGACGAGGCCGATACGATCGCGAGCCTTGCCGTTGATGTATTCGTTCAATGCGAGCGTCACCCGAAATGGTTTACCGGGATTCCGCACGCGGTCGGCGCCGGCGAGGATTTCTTCCGCCGTTGGGCTGTTAATGGCGAGCAGACGGACTGCCATCGCAGAAGTCATGACTACGATTCCGATGAGACTCAGCTTCTTCATGGTTTTTTCTCCTTTCCGGTTTTAGACATGACGCAGAGCGTCAACGACGGCCATCTTCGCGGCACGATTAGCCGGGATTAGTGCGGCGAGCGCGGACACAGCCAGCAAGCCGGTCCAGGTGACAGCGATGAGTGAATAGGCTCCCGCCATGTAGAGCCGCAGTGGGATCGGCGCTGCCTGGCCTGGTGGTGTCCAGGTCAGCGTAGAGTGATTGATGCCGTACGCCGCAAGGTAAGCGAGCCCAACACCAACGGTGGCGCCAATGACGCCGAGCAATGCGCCTTCGACGAGGAACTGCCAGCGGATAACCTGACGGCGGACGCCCATGGCCCGTGTGGTGCCTATTTCTCCGGTGCGCTCGATGACGCTCATTCCCATCGTGTTGGTAACCGTGAAGAGAACGACAATGCCGATGATTACGGAGATGAACGAGAAGATCGACCCGAAGAGAGCGATGATCTGGTTGTATTGCGGGTTTAGTTCCGTGAAATCGCGTAGTTCCAGATCGAGGTTGTGTTCTTTGAAAAGAGACAGAAGACGCGCACGGGCGCTCTTCATGTCTTCCGTTCGGTTCAGCTGAACTACAATGCCTGTGGCTTTATGCTCGCCGCGGCCATAGATCAGGTTCTGCGCCAAAGCGATGTTCATGCCGATATAGTTGTCGTCGAGTTCTTTCAAAGGCTGCAGTTCGACGCGTTTGATCTGAAGGCTCACCACGTTGGGCGCGCCGCCCGCTGTCGCGGCGAGAAGGTCGATGTTTGGCTCGGAATCGCTTTGGGCCGATGCGGATTTATCGCGGTCTGAGAGTTCACCGAGATCCACGGATGGCGCGGACTCGAGGGCCCCTTCCGTGCCATCCGGAAGATGCGGTGCTGTTGGACAATCATCGAGATGAAGACGGTCGCACAAGCCCAGGATGCGCACGAGGCCTATGCCCGTGATGCCTTCGCTAAGGTCATCATCTTTGAGACCGGAGCGCCGGAGACCCTGTGAGCCCGTACCGTATTCGTTCCATTGCTTCATGTGGTCGCGCTCCGAAGGAACGAAACCGACTCCGAAGAAGGTCTTCGAGGTGTTGCTCTCGAAG